>NZ_JAVAYN010000049.1:0-3713 GCF_054863025.1 Bradyrhizobium sp. 23AC | reverse complement strand
CCTCGTTCAACGCACCGATCTACGCGAACCTGTTCAACGACGAGGACGGCGACGGCTTCAGCCTGATCTGGTCCCGGTCCCGTAAGAACGGCGACTGAGGTCGCCAAAAAGCCTCGCCCGGTTCGCCGGGCGGGGCTTTTCAATTAAGCGCCCCTCCGGCCGTGCGGACCTGTCAATACTGATTCCAGCCGCTCGGCCGGTATTGGGCTATTCAGTCTGTCCGCGCGTCTTTTTCTTGGTGCCTGCGCCTGGCGGCCGTGTCAACAGGTCTGCTGCTTCGACTCCCAAACTGCGCGCCAGCCGGTCGACAACGTCGATGCCGGCCGCATAGACGCTCCGTTCGAGTGCGCTGATATAGGTGCGGTCAATTTCTGCTCGATGTGCCAATTCCTCCTGCGACAAGCCGCGAGCTTGTCGTAGCTTGCGCAAATTGATTGCAAGTATCCCGCGTATATCCATACGCGAGACGGCACGTCCTTGAAGAGTATTTCACCACGGAGTATTCTCGACAAAACGTTCGCGCGGAAGCCTACGACCAAATTTTTACGCTTCTGCTCCTTCCGGCGTGTTAGAATTTGTCAAATCTGAGGCGTGGAGTTTCATGAGGAAGCCGCCGCTCGATCCCGACGTCGCCGACGCTGCCCCCACCGATCAAGCTCTGACGGTTTATGACGAGGAGCACGTCGTGACGTACACGCGCCTTTTGCAAGCCGAAAGCGAAGGGGCCGACTGGCGGGAGGTCGCGCGAATAGTGTTGCATATCGATCCGGAGCGCGAACCTGATCGCGCGCGAAATGCATACCTGTCTCATCTTAAGCGCGCTAAGTGGGCTACCGAACAGGGACGTTTCTTGCGCGGTGCCGGGTCAAATTAGGAAAATCTCACCGGTGAAGTGTTTCTCAAGAACACGATCTTCTTCTCCTCGTTGGTGGTCACTTTAGAGCATCGCGTGGTGCCAAAGTAAGGACTTCCTACAACCCAATCGATCAGAATTATTGCGGCGCAATCCTTGTTATCCGACTGGACAAAGGGGCGTAAGCAATGCCGACATTCGACTGGCGGTCGCCGGATTCGTACAAGAGCCTACAGGACGCTGAAAGAACCGACATCGCCTGGGAATTTCTTCGCCGAAACAAAGACTACGAACGCGACTACGAAGAGACTGTGAGGAACAGCCCGGACGGCGAAGTATCTCCGGAGTTCAGGAGGAGGTGGGGCATCTGCTTTCGCCCATGACCCGCAGATATCCTTCGAGGAACAGGTCGTCATTTGGGCGCCTGAGGTTCTGCCGACGGTCGTTCCAATCGCGGCGATCGCGTCGACGGTCAGTGGGGACAGCTCTCTTCAGCTACTGCTCGATCTTGCTGCTGGCCGGGCGCGGCGTGCCTCCGATGGCTGGCACGCTGTGCTACGGATAGGCGTCGTAGAGCATCGAGTCTGGCTGAAGGATCTGCCAGCCGCCAGCGCCAATTACGCAGTTCAATTGGAATTCGACCGCGATTTCGACGCGCGCGCCCTTGCAGCGCAGCGGCTGTGGCGCGCGATGAATGGACGCGCTGTCGGTCCCGCCTCTCACGGATTGTCAAAACAGAGATGCGAACGGCTGCGCGCCGCCATTCAGGCGCTCGATGCCCATGACGCCGGTGGCACGTATCGGATCATTGCCGAAGCTCTATTCGGCAAGAAGCGCATCCCCGATCGTGCCTGGAAAACGCACGATCTGCGCAATCGTACAATTCGCCTCGTGCAGAGCGGCCTCGCATTGATGCGAGGCGGCTATCGCGAATTGCTGCGCCCCAAGCACAAGAACAAATAGCCGCCTTCAGCTAGAGGCGGCTTCCGGCGGCGACGCGTGGGCGCAGAACGCCGAACGGTTTGTGGCTGGCATTAGGGATGAGGAACGCCTTCTACTAGGAGCCACTCAGAACGCGTTGGCATTCCTTGGCTCGATCGATCAACTTCGTGGCCAAGCGCTTGATTATGGTATTGTCGAGCCCCTCCGCTTCCGCGGTAGCGCAGACATCGGTTACATTGTCGGGAAGCAACTCAGCCAGAGAATTCAATCCGGCAATCATTTTGTCGGCGTCGAGGCGGGTTTCGCGGGCGAACTTCTGCCATTCGCGCGCACCAATCTGGCTAAGCTTGTATTCGCCGCCGATCTTCATCGCGAGCTTCATTTTCTGAAACTCGACATCGTTATAGGGAAGGATGCTGGCGATATCGTAGAGCGGCGCAAGTCGCACTGTAGGGCCGCTGGCGAGGAGCAGCGAGTAATTCTTGGCGTGTGCATCGGTACCGCCGATGAGCCAGTTGAAGCCGAGGGCATCGATGAAAGTATCTAGGTCATCCACGCTATTGGTGGAGTAGGTGCGTAGGAGTTCGATAATGTCGGCGGGGGCTGGTCCGCCCTCGCTTTGGTATTTCTTAGTTGGCATGATGCCGCGTGCTTGGCAGATGTCCTCTTGATGGACACGAACGACGTCATTGCCGCTGAATTGCCGGTCATAGCGTTCGACGACAATGGCGATTTCTTTCTCAAATCGCATGACCTTAGTTTCGGCGACGGGTAAGCCGAGATTGCGTGCAAGATTGAGGCAGATATGTTCGTTCTCGGCATGGCCGTCGAAATGGCCGGTCGGGGGTTTCAAGATATGAGTTGTCGGGATTCGTCCAGAGGGAATTCCCCATCGGTCTTTTTGCAGGAGCAGCGCAGTTTTCGGTTGAGTCCCGGCGAGGCTGAATTGCCCCGTATCGCGCGGCAACCGCCATGCGGCGTGATCCTCTCTCAACGCTTGCAAACGTTTGGCAATCGCGGCTTCGTCAAGCCATTCAACTTTGTCGTCCGCACCGCTTTGTAATACCTTCAAACGATCGGGGGTGACGAACTGAATGGCGCCGGCGCAATCCTCGCCGACATGGGAAATCAGAGCAAACACGTTGCGGGCCGAGACCTGAAATTTCTTGGCCCAACGATCGAGGACGCGCTCGTTGTCCGGCAGAAGTCCCCATAGAAAGGCTTGCACAGCGGCGGGACCGTGCTCCTCGGCCGCGAGTGGCATGGAGAGCGAAATCGGATACGCGCCCCTCGCTTCGCGCCAATTGGTGTCATAGACAAAGGTAAGGCGGCTGCGCGTGTCGTTATGCACGCGGCCGACTTCCTTCCCGTCCAAGAGGGCCACGAGTTCGTTTGTCATGCCCTCCTCTTCTTGGCTTTGGCCACGATTGCGTTGATATCGACGCCGGACTTTTCTGAACTGCGGCTGTTGGATTGTTCACTGTTTGCGTCCAGGCTGATACCGAGAGCGTCAAGAGCGCGGAGCACCAGGCCGAGTTCGGCGCGTGCGTGGCCATGTTCGACTTCGATGACCCACTGACGGCTGACACCAATACGCTTGGCGAAGCTCGACTGGTCGAGCTTGAGTCGTTTGCGCCTGTCTCGAATGATGGCCCCGAGATCGGTGGATGTGCGTACAAGCATAGTGTGCCTAGAATGTCGACGTTCGCCTACATTACCATATGTCAGCGTTCGGCGACAATATGAAATGTCGGCGAACGACGCACGGAAAGATGTTGCCGTTCGACGACATTGAATGGGTTGAAGCGGCCATATTTCGTTGCGTTTTCCGCAGGATTGGTGGCTGTTCACGCTGGGGCAAGCATTGCCTCGGCAGCTCTGGTCGCAATTCTTGCCGGCGCCGTGGTCGTTCTCATCG
>NZ_JAVAYN010000048.1:0-4067 GCF_054863025.1 Bradyrhizobium sp. 23AC | reverse complement strand
GCCGTCTGGGGTGGATTCGGCTGCGGTCCAGACGAAATGCGAATGGTCGGACAGTTGGTCACCATGGGCGGCCACGTCAGAGTAGGACTAGAGGACAATATTTATCTTCGACGTGGCGTGCTGGCCTCCAACGCCGAACTCGTCGAAAATGCGGTTGGGATCATCGAGCGCATGGGCGCCAGCGTCGCCACACCCGCTGAGGCGCGAGCAATTCTTGGTGTCAAGAAGCGCGGGTAAACACACGAGGATCCGGCATGGCTAACGTCATGCCGGATCCTCGGCCGCTGGAAACGCCGAGTGTCATCCGTCTGCTCACATGCTGCAGTCGCAGCGCGTCGGGTGACGCCACCTGCGTTAGCATGCGCGGCCTCCTGCATTTGATTCTGGTACTGTCGCGATTGCCAGAACACATCGACAGGTCGTCAAGAGTGTCAAAGTGGGGCAAGCTGTCTCGGCCATTCATCTCTCGTCCGCGAGGCGGAATCAGACACACTTTGGCTCTCCAGCGCGTAGCTGCGGAGAGCGCTTTCCAGAACGAATGGATTGCGTCAGATCGTTGGCGACCATAGTGAACCGGCCCGATCCTGATCACGATACTTTTAGCTAGCACCAGGGGACCATCGCGTTGACTGTATGATAGGCGCCAGCCTCAAGTCCACGGTGTACAGACACGCATCCAGCTCCGTCGCAACAAGACTCGGAGGATCTGTAGACTGCGTAAGCCACCACAGCTTTGCGCGTTTAATCGGTTCAGGGGCGATCTCCTTGGCGATTCCGTCAAAAGTACCGCTGGCGCGCAGTACTCCAGCATAAAGATGGAATAGCTGCAGTTATTCATCCAGAATTTCGCTCAAGATGTTTCGGTTTTAAGCTCCAGCATTCGACTGGCTAGGGGAGAGATATTAAGTGGACAATAAGCGTCCCGCGCCGCAAGGGCTGTGGAAGAGCTTCCATACGGTTCCCGATCAGGAATCCAGAGTCAATCGCCGGGATATTTTGCGTGCTGCTGCTGCGGCTAGCCTCCCTGTCGAAACCGACGAGAGCTTCCCATCCCTGTAGACAAACGTCCACGCACCGTGCTTCGGGTAGTCGGCATCAGTTCCTTTGCTTGAAAGGCACCACCCTATGGATAAGAAAAACCCTAACCGCTCGGGCGCGGCCTGTTGTGATTTCGCAAATCCAGCCGGCAGCTACGATTGCATTGGTTCGACCGCAACAAACATTGCGGACGGATTTACATTGGTTGCCGTCGGGGACCTCATCGTCACAAGGGCGCTTACCAAGACACGTGATCCTGACTTTGACGCCGTGGTGCGGATTCTCCGTGAAGCCGATGTAACGTTTGGCAACATGGAAACTAATATCTTCGACATTCGTCAGTTTACCGGAGCTCCGCAAGCCCAGTATGGCGGAGCGTATCATGTCAGCTTGCCCGAGCTCGGGCCGGACCTTAGAAAGATGGGTTTCAATCTTCTCAGCTACGCGAACAATCACTCACTGGACTGGGGTGTCGAAGGCATGCGCGAGACGTGCCGGGTACTCGATCGGAACGAAATTATTTACGCGGGCGTGGGTGAGAACCTCGCACAGGCGGGCGCGGCCCGCTTCCTTGAAACAGCCCGGGGTCGTGTGGCGTTGGTTTCGTTCGCTTCGACTTTCACGCCGCTTTCCCGTGCTTGCGACCCCGCTGGCGAGGCTCCCGGCAGGCCGGGCCTCAACGGACTTCGGCTAAACCAAACTGTGGTTGTTATGGCGGAAATGCTTCAAAGCTTGCGTGAATTGCGAGATGCCTTGCCCGATGCTAAATTTGGCGCCCAACCGACCCCAGTTGCGGTGAGCGGGACGACCGAAATCGAACCCGATCAGAACGGAGCCGCTAAGGGGTCAACCGACGTCATAGTCGCTGGCGTGAGATACAGATCAGGGGGCAAACCTGGCTATAGTTTCGAGCCGGACCCTCGGGACATCGGGGGGATTTCTCGGAATGTACGCCGTGGGAAGCAATTCTCCGATTTCTGCATTGTTACAAACCACGGCCACGAGCCAGGGAATTGGAGCCAGGAGCCGCCCGACTACGAACAAGCGTTAGCGCGCATGCTCATTGACACCGGCGCGGACGCGTACATCGTGCACGGACCGCACCGGCTGCGAGGCATCGAGATCTACAAGGGGCGCCCGATCTTCTACAGCATCGGCAACTTCGTCATGGACGACCTGCGAACGCCGGTAGGCGCCGACATGTTTTCAGTCCATGGCAAGGACCCAAGGTCTAACACCGACGCGGAGGTCACCGCGGCGGAGATGGAAGCGGGGTTCGCGGACCCGGTCTTCTATGAAAGCATCATTACGGTCAGCCGATTTGAAAAGAACGAGCTCGCTGAATTGCGACTCTATCCCATCGAACTTGGCTTCGCGAGACGGTTTGCCAATCGAGGCGTGCCGCGGCTCGCGGCGGGGTCTCAGGCAAGAGCTATCCTGGATCGTCTCCAGGAGCTGTCTCAGCCGTTCGGTACCAAAATCGCAATCGAGGACAACATTGGAATCATTACGTTATCGGCTCCTGCGGAGCGTGCGACCTGTCCTCACATCGATGCGCGATGAACGTCGCAAAGACACGTCTTTGAAAGTCGCCATTCGTGCGGCGATTTCCTTTCTAAAGATCGTGCCGCATGCCGTGGCGCTTGGGCGTCCAAACAGCTTGAGGAAGTATGCAGATGCCAAAATCAACACCGCTGTCGGACCCTCGACGTTTTACCAAGTCGGTGCCCACCGTATCGGGTCCATGGTTCTATTCGAAATAAAATATCCAAGGACGCAGGCGGCTCGCTCAGCAATACCAGTCCATCGGCCCTTTAGGCGCCCATCGACGGAGGCGGCAATGTATTCGCTACGCCCTGGTCGGAGCAGCGGCTTCCCTCTAGTTGGGTCGGCTTGCCGGCTCAAGTCTTCGAATAAAAAGTGCAAGCTCTAACCGATCGGTTATTTCCAGATCGACATCTCTCAACTCATCCTGAAGGCAGGCTCTACTTCTACGTCGCCATCGATTGCACCAGCAAGTTCGTCTTCGCGCAATAGTCAAGACGACAGGAAGAACCTTAGCCTCGGCCTTCCTCGAAGCTCTGATCGCACCTAAGTGGCTTAAAGCCAGAGAAGCGCCGGGGGATTTGATGGTCCCCCGCCAGACCTGACTCGCCATTCATTCTGTTCGCCTCTGCAGGTCTGCCGCCGCTCCATATTCTGCGAGTTCTGTGGGAGAGTGCGACGAAGTGTCTGCGCCACCATATGTCCTTGTCCGACAGTCCGCCGACGGACTCAGGACGACGGAGGGACTGATCAGCGTTGAAAGCGCAAGAAAGCGCCTCCTTCGCAGGATTTTCCGCGTTCAGGGTCAATTTTTACCGCATTTAGCGTCGGGCCCTTTTACAATCGGGAAGATTATCCGGTTCTGCCTCACGCGATGAAGCGTCCTGACCGCAACTGGCACTGCTTGCAATGCTTGAGTTGCGGTCCGTCGTGCGAATGGATGTTTCCCGGCGCATGCCACGTATCCCTCGGGCGGCCGCCGCCTTGTGAAGTTCGGGCGTCTTTCTGAGGATGTGACCTTAAGTCTAGCCTTGAGGTGCAGCGAATGCAGGTGAAGGTATTGGGAGCCGACGCTCAGCGCCTTGATACTGGGCTATCCGGTGGCGCTTGCTCTCTTTCGCCCGATCAACGGCGCCCTTTATCCTGATTGTGGTGCTGCTGCCGTTTTGGACGTCGGTGCTGGTACGCACCTACGCCTGGATGGTGTTGCTCGGTCGTCACGGCATGATCAACGAGGCGCTGATGGCGCTCGGTGTGATTGAACAGCCGCTCCGGCTGCTCAATACGACGCTTGCGACGAAGATCGCAATGAGTCACATCTTGTTACCCTATATGATCCTGCCGATCGCTAACGCGCTGCGGCAGATCGATCCCTCGCTGGCGCTGGCTTCCTCCGGTCTGGGCGCCACTCCCTGGGCTACCTTCCGGCAAGTGACGTTTCCCCTATCGTTGCCCGGGGTGGCGGCCGGCATGTTGCTGGTTTT
>NZ_JAVAYN010000047.1:0-7036 GCF_054863025.1 Bradyrhizobium sp. 23AC | reverse complement strand
AAAACCAGCAACATGCCGGCCGCCACCCCGGGCAACGATAGGGGAAACGTCACTTGCCGGAAGGTAGCCCAGGGAGTCGCGCCCAGACCGGAGGAAGCCAGCGCCAGCGAGGGATCGATCTGCCGCAGCGCGTTAGCGATCGGCAGGATCATATAGGGCAACAAGATGTGAATCATTGCGATCTCCGTCGCAAGCGTCGTATTGAGCAGCCGGAGCGGCTGTTCAATCACACCGAGCGCCATCAGCGCCTCGTTGACCATGCCGTGACGACCGAGCAACACCATCCAGGCGTAGGTGCGTACCAGCACCGACGTCCAAAACGGCAGCAGCACCACAATCAGGATAAAGGGCGCCGTTGATCGGGCGCGAGAGAGAGCAAGCGCCACCGGATACCCCAGTATCAGAGTGCTGAGCGTCACTACGAATGACGTGCTGAGCGTGATCCAGAGAACCTTGAGAAAAACGACGTCGCCTGGCAATGCTGCATAGTGGTCCAGTGACCAGTTCGGATCGTTGAGGCTGCGCAGCAGCATCGACACGACCGGAATGGCGTAGAACACGACCATGTAGAAGACTAGCGGCGCGACGAGCAGCAGCGGAGTGAGCCATGGCATCTTGCGCCTCCACCTGCTCCACTCCCATCGGCCCCGTGGGAAGCGCAGGTATGCGGTCATGGTCGGCTCAGACATTGCGCGCCCTACACGATAATCGTGTCCGCGACCGACCAGGCGATCTCCGCGCGATCACCAACGTCTCGGCGGCGGACCGTGGCACTCGAAGCTTCCTTGAGCGCCATAGAGGTTCCATTATCGGCCTTCAGCAGATAACGGCAACGCTCGCCGGCAAATACCGCCTCCGTCACCGTAACAGCGATGCGGTTGACCGCAAGTTCGGACTCGGCAAGCCTTTCGACGAAGCGCAGCCGCTCCGGGCGGGTTGTCAACGTGACCTCCGCGCCGATTGCCGGACGTAGTGAGGTCACGGCACGCAGCAGCACGCCCCCGCACTCTGCAACGACCATGTCATTTTCCAAGCCCCGCACGACGGCTGGCAAGAAATTGGACTCACCGATGAAGCTAGCTACGAAACGGTTGCAAGGCCGGTCGTAGAGGTCCACAGGCCGCCCGACCTGCGCGACCTTCCCGTCGTTCATAACGACGATGCGGTCCGACATCGTGAGCGCCTCTTCCTGGTCGTGAGTCACATAGATGAACGTGATGCCGAGTTCTGCGTGCAGCCGGCGCATCTCAAGCTGAAGATTTTCGCGCAACTGCTTGTCGAGCGCGCCCAGTGGCTCGTCCATCAACAGTAGACGCGGCTTGAACACAAGCGCACGCGCCACCGCTACGCGTTGCTGTTGTCCGCCGGAGAGCTGGCGTGGATAGCGCCCGCCATAGCCTGGCAGATGCATCAACTCGAGCGCCTCGCCCACCAGCCTCGTCCGTTCCGCCTTCGGGATGCGGCGCTGTTTCAGCGGGAAGGCGATGTTCTCAGCCACCGTCAGGTGTGGAAAGAGCGCGTAGTTCTGGAAGACCATGCCGATGTTGCGTCGATAAGGCGGGGTGGCAACCACCGTCACACCATCAATGGCAATATCGCCCTTGCTGGGAGCCTGGAAACCCGCGATCATCATCAGTGTCGTCGTCTTGCCTGAGCCGCTGGGACCCAACAAGGTGAGGAATTCACCCGATTGAATATCAAGCGATATTCCGGCCACAGCAGCGAATCCGCCGTAACGCCTCTCCAAATTGCTGAGCGACACCGACGCACCGCGAAGACAACCATCACCCTGAGGCAGGGCCGAACGGCCCGACGTTTCGTCCATAAGATCCCTCTGGGCTAGCCTTAGAGCACTGTTTGACGACAACAACGACCTTCCCCAAGAGCTACTCGTTGAATGTCACGGGCGGCTGCCTCGCGATTGTCCCGCCACTGTTCATAATCATAGGACACAAGCTGTTTTTCGATCGCGGGCCTTGGCAATATCGCGACGCCGCGTCGGGACGTCACCCTTGGGAATCGCGAGGGACTTGCGGTGGTATGTCCGTTGGTACCGTCGCCCTTGCGATGGCAATGGGTCGTGTAATCGACGCACCTCTTCGGCCCAAGCAGCAGTTCGACTTGCGGCTCGATGCCGTGCAGGGGCCGGAGACGAAAGAAGGCGCTAGCCCAACAGCCATCTGTTGAACTTGGCGACAGCCATATCTTGATTGGCAATCCACCAATCATAGTCGTAGGGGACCAGTTTCTTCTTGATCTCAGGGGCGCTGGGCAGCAAGGCCATTCGCTCTGGCGGGATGTACTTGAAGGCGCCGTCATTAACCGGGCCATACGGTATGGAGAGCGCGAAACGCGCCTGCGGAATTGCCATGGTCGAATAGGCGATGAACTTCATGGCATTGGCCTTGTTCTTGGCTCCTTTAGGAACGCCCCAACCGTCGCGCCGGGCCATGCCTTGATTCCAGCAAATCGTCGCCGGTACGCCTTGCTCCTGCAAGGCGGCCATGCGGCCATTCCAAACCGTGGTCATGACAACCTCGCGATCTGTCAACATCTGCGGCGGCTGAGCACCGGTGGTCCACCATTTCGTCACGCTCTTCCTGATCTTTTCGTAGCTCGCCAATGCCCTATCGATGTCGAGCGGATAGAGCTTGTCGGCGGGTACGCCGGCCGCCATTAGGGCGAACTCCAATTCCGGATGTTCAGAGCCGATGCCGTACAAGGCGCGGCCGCCGGGAAACTTGCTGGTGTCCCAGAAATCGGCCCAGCTTGCAGGCGCGGCGCCGTTGAATGCATCGGTGCGGTAAGCCATCACGCTGGCCCAGACCAACATTTCTAGCCCATACTCGAACCGGTACTCTTTGCCGACACCATCGTCGACGAGTGAGTAGTCGATCCTCTCAAAGTAATCACCGGACTTCATCAGGTTCATGATGGAGCCGTTGCTGAGTTGTACGATGTCCCATTCGACGTTGCCGGTTTCGACCATAGCCTTGACTTTGGCCTGGTCGGCGCCCGGGAGGGCGCGAACCTTTATGCCGGTCAGCTTCTCGAACGGCTCAAAATAAGCTTTCTGCTCGGCCTCCTGCAATGCGCCCCCCCAAGTGGCGATGCGCACCTCGCCCGAACCCTTGAGAAGGTCGGGGACGGAGGTCTGCTCTGGCCAAGCCGATTGTGCACCCGCCCAGCGGCTGACGAAAGGTGCCGCGAGCCCGACGGCGATCAGGCTAACAGCGCGGCGACGACTAATGATCTGGATCGGACGTTCACCCATAAGGCCCCTCCTTTATTCTCTTACAGTACAGCTTCCTTGGAAGCGCCTAGGACGATCCACTCGCACGAATGACCGCAGGAGTTGAGCTCAAGCATCGCAAGCAGTGCCAGTCGCGTTAGGACGCTTCTTCTTCGCGCGAGGCAGAACCAGATAATTTTTGGATCGTAGAAGCGCCCGACGCATAAAAGCGGTAAAAATCGGCCACGAAGACGGGAAATCCTGCGAATGGGGCGCTTTCCTGCGCTTTCGACGCCGAGCCGTCCCACCGTTGTCTGGGTCCGTTGCAGCGTGTCGCAGAACGCGGTGGCCTTGGCTAACAAGTTCGCCCGCATCGCTTGGCGCTTGATGATAACGGGCGGAGTGTACAGCCGGCCGGTAGCCTCCATGCCCATCTGATCTGAAAAACGGCACCACGAAGCGAGGTTGCTCCGCGGATAGCCCACGAACTTGCAGGACGCAGTAGATGGAAGGACCGATCGGTCGATACGTGCGAGCTTCCGTAGATTACACTGGCATCATCAATGTCGCCTACGTGCTCGGAGCGTGCCTAGCGAACACCATCTCGGCCAGCGGACTGTGTCTGCGCAGACAGGCCGGACATCTGATAGCAAGCGATCAGGTCAAAAGTCTGCTTCCGTCCTGACAAGTGGGGGGCTGTCAACATCTGCAGTCTGCACGGTTAACCAGGGGGCAATTCTCACCGCCCCCTGGAAAAGATGCGAACTGGTGTCAATTTGCATTTTCATCGCTGCACCCGCCACGCCAACCACCGATCCCCGAGGTGCTCGAGATTCGTCTTGCCGTCAGGGCGCTTGACGGCAAGCCAAGCGGAATCCTCGTGCACCACCTTCGACGAATTCTCTGGATTGACGCTCAGCAGTGGAACCAGATCAGAAGGCAAATGCTTCAGCTGGTTTGTATTTGGTCCAGGGTACCCTGTTCCTAACGTAAAGCCCGCGGCAATTTTGGCTCGGTTGACGAAAGCGACCAGCTTCTGCGCGTTTTCACTGTTCGGCCCACCTTTCAGCACCGTCCAATACGTGTAGTTCACGTATGCACCGTCCCAAACCATCTGAATTGGTGCACCTTGACGAATTGCACTGATCGCCCGACCGTCGTAGTTGCTTGTCATTACGAGTTCGCGGTTGAGGAGCAGCTGATTTGGTTCACCAGCCGCCGTCCACCATTTCGCTATGTGCGGCTTGATCTCATCAAGCTTCTTTAGCGCCCTGTCGATTTTCTCGTCGGTCAGTGGCCAGACCTCTGATTTTGCCACCCCATCGGCTTGTAAAGCGATCACGATGGCGTTTTTTGCGGCTGAGGCCAGGCCGCCGAGGCCACGCGGCCCGGGAAAGGCTTTGACATTCCAGAAATCCGCCCAGCTTTTTGGACCATTGTCTCCAAACACCCGCTTGTCGTAAGTGATCAAGTTGGCCGATGCGATGTCAGGAACTGCATTCTTGAGACGGACCGACTGGGATATGCCCTCAAGGGATTCGGCGTCCCAAAGGCTGTAGTCAATTGGTAGGAACATGCCCGCTGCATCCATGGTTGGGAAAATGGATCCTTGGATGAAGGCAGTATCCCAATCAACGCGCCCCGCCTGGTTCATCGCCTTGACTTGAGGCTCGGCAAGATCGGCAATCACGTCGACTACCTTGATTCCAGTTGCTTGGGTAAAGGGCTCGTAGACGAATTTGCGAATGCCTTGGGAAAACGCGCCGCCTGTTGAATACGCCACTACCTGGCCGGTACCGGCGAGCTTCTCCTGCGCAAAGGCGATCGTGGATCGCGCGACTGCGGGAATGGCCATGGCTGCAGCAGCGGCCCGCAAGAGATTCCGGCGGCTAAAGCCGGATTGTCCATTTCTCTCATTGTCTGAATGGCTCATGACTTCCCCTCCTGGTTTTTGCTCCGACAAAGCACCGGCTGCGAGCCGGCTTCTTACGAAAGTAAACGTGTGCCCCGCGAGCGGACCGTAAAATCGGCTGAGAAAAGCATGCCCGCAAGGGGCGACAAAATGAGCTATTTGCAGCCACCGCCAAATATCGGCCAAAAGCAAGACGCAATGGGTTGCGCTTGCGAGAGCAGCCAGGACGATGCGTATGCAATTCCCCTCGACTTGTGGTCGATGCAAACGCTCTTGTTCACTCCTGTGGTCGGCCTTGGTGAATCGAAAGTATCCGCGTTGGTCGGTTCAAGGTGATCGGCCGCGACGACAAACGCGCGGCCGATCTGTTCAACTGCCCCGCCCGATGACAGCGATCGGGGCGGGAGTTCTCATCACGCCTTTTTCCGGTAAGCCCAGCAATCGATCTCGACGAGAGCACCATTCCACAACTCATGCACGGCCATCGTCATCCGAGCCGGCGGATTATCGTCGGATGAGGAAGGGAACACCTTTGTGTATTCCGCGTGCATTGCCTCGTAATCGCTCCACTTCACCAGATACACCGTTGCCTTGACAATGTCTGCGGCGGTGAGCCCGTTGGCCTCAACGATTTCCAGGAGATTCTTGAGCACCTGCCGGGTCTGTGCAGCAACTTGCGCCGCCCGGTCACCGTCGACTTTGACGAGCCCTCCCGGCGCAGTACCCAATTGGCCCGCCACATTCAACAAATCGCCAGCCCAACGGGCTGGGCTACAAGGAATCTGCTTACTCATTTTGTGTTCGTACCTTTCCTGAGTGGTCGACATTGCGAAAAACTGAGAGGGAGCTGATCAACTTCCAGGAATGCTATTCTGAACATTGCGCAGATTTTCACCGAGGTTTGATTGCTATCGTGTCATTTCAAACTCACATACGTTTTCTGAGCAGCTTTACGACGCAGGCTCGCGGAAATTCGCGCTGACACGGCGTCACCTTTGCTCCGTGGCGGCGGCCACCGGTCAGCGGTGCGGCACCAACTCCACAGATGCACTGTTTCTTGGCCGAATTGCTCGTCAACCGCGCCGCGCAGCGAAGGGCAGAACTCGCGATCATGCAGGAGGTAGAAGATTTCAAAGGTAATGGTTAGTGACACGATCGAGGTTGCGCTCGGCTTGGGCCGATTGCGGTGGTCGGCGGCGGCGGAGGAAAGCAGGAGCGCCGGAATGCACGGCGCGTACTACGCATGGATTCCACTTCATCTGGTCACAGGTCCAGACAAGCAAACCACACGGACCGAGATCGGATCGTCCAATTGTCAGGACATCTGCCTTAATTACGAGAAGTCCCGCTGCCGCCGCTACCATGCTCCATAAGGCGCGCGACAGTTTTTAGATTCGCCCCGAGAATGATTTGCCCGGCTGCCTAAGCCGGTCATCGAGGGCATCAACGCGGCGCGGTATTGAGTTCGAGCCTGCCGTACCACGCGCAATAACGATAGCGCCTGTCATGCACCGCGGCCCGAGTCTGGCTGCGGCCCGAACTATAGGAGATTGCCAGGTTAGTGTGTCCCCGCCACCTGCTCCCAGACGCGAAAGAAGTTGCCGCCCATCACCTTTGCGACTTCCTCAACCGAGTAGCCCTCAGCCAACAAGCCATCAGCGATGGCGCGGAAGTTCGCGTCTACACCGAATTCGGTCATGTATTCGTATTCTGGTGCGCTTCCCACGCCGCGGACAAGGTCGCTGCCGATGCCGAGGTGATCGATGCCGACGAGGCGCTTGATGTGATTGCAGTGGCGCACGAGGTCGCTCAAGCGAGGCATCCACTCGCGGACGAGGATCATGCCGATGACGCCGCCCTTCGCCGCGATGGCCCGGATCTCTTCGTCCGTG
>NZ_JAVAYN010000046.1:0-11068 GCF_054863025.1 Bradyrhizobium sp. 23AC | reverse complement strand
TTGCTTATGGACGGAGATCGTGGGCACGGCGCTATGCGCCTTTGCCCACCCTACGGCACCGTCGCTGGGATGTGCACTGGAGCATCGCAATGACGGTGTGGAGAGCGTGCGCCACATTCCGCTCTCGTGCCCTGGACGCAGCGCAGCGTTATCCCGGCGATGCGAAGCATCGTCCGGTTCGACGCTGCGCTGCAGAGCCGGGGCCATCTCGCCGCGTGCCGTGCCGCCCCTGGGTCCCGGCTCTGCGCTGCGACGCTTCGCGTTGCAGCTTGTCCGGGACACGGGGCCTCGCCCGCAACCAGGTCAGGCCCGCTGACCATCTTTTGGCGTTGCAGTTGCTGCTATTTCTCGTCTAGAAACGGGTCACTGAGCCTCCCGGCAACCAACCGTCAACGGTTTTGACCGAGGATTTGGGGCTCAAAAGGGTCTGGCAATGCTGATTCGCGGCCAAATTGATGGGATTTCGGGGGAGGTAGCTCTGGCCGCCGCCACGATCCCGGCCGCGCTGCTGCCCACCCTCCTTATTGGCGGCCTCCTTCTTACTTGCCCCTGAGGGCCGGCTGGGCGCGACGCGCCTGGGCGCTCAGGGGTTGGTCGAGATCACCGGACACCTCAAGCGCCCAGCAGACTGACGGCGCAAAAGCTCAAAAGGAAATTTGCAATGGCCACCGCGAACAAGTCCGACAAGGACCGCGTCATCATTTTCGACACCACCTTGCGCGACGGCGAGCAGTGCCCCGGCGCCACCATGACCTTTGAGGAGAAGCTCGAGGTCGCCGAGTTGCTGGACGATATGGGCGTCGACGTCATCGAAGCCGGCTTCCCGATCACCTCGCAGGGTGACTTCGAAGCGGTGAGCGAGATCGCCCGCCGCTCGAAGAATGCCGTCATCGCCGGCCTGTCCCGCGCCCATCCGGCCGACATCGACCGCTGCGCCGAAGCGGTGAAGTTCGCCAAGCGCGGCCGCGTCCACACCGTGATCGCGACCTCGCCGCTGCACATGCGGGTGAAGTTGAACAAGACGCCGGAAGAAGTGCTGGAGACCTCGGTCGCCATGGTCGCCCGCGCCCGCAACCAGATCGACGACGTCGAATGGTCGGCCGAGGACGGCACCCGCAGCGAGATGGACTACCTGTGCCGGATCGTCGAAGCCGTCATCAAGGCCGGCGCCACCACGGTGAACATCCCCGACACCGTCGGCTACACGGTGCCGGAGGAATACACCCACTTCATGAAGACGCTGATCGAGCGCGTGCCGAACTCGGACAAGGCTGTGTTCTCCGTGCACTGCCACAACGACCTCGGCATGGCGGTCGCGAACTCGCTGGCCGGCGTCGTCGGCGGCGCGCGCCAGGTCGAGTGCACCATTAACGGCATCGGCGAGCGCGCCGGCAACGCTGCGCTCGAAGAGATCGTGATGGCGATCAATGTCCGCAACGACAAATTCCCCTACTGGAACAAGATCGACACCACGCAGCTCACCCGGGCCTCGAAGGTGGTCTCGGCGGCGACATCGTTCCCGGTGCAGTACAACAAGGCGATCGTCGGCCGGAACGCGTTCGCGCATGAGAGCGGCATCCACCAGGACGGCGTGCTGAAGGACGCCTCGACTTACGAAATCATGCGGCCCGAGATGGTTGGCCTGAAGCAGTCCTCGCTGGTGCTGGGCAAGCATTCCGGCCGGCACGCCTTCGTGCACAAGCTGGAGGAGATGGGCTACAAGCTCGGCCCGAACCAGCTGGAAGATGCGTTCACGCGGATGAAGGCGCTGGCCGACCGCAAGAAGGACATCTACGACGAGGACATCGAGGCGCTGGTCGACGAGGAGATGGCGGCCTCGCACGATCGCATCAAGCTGACCTCGCTGACCGTGATCGCCGGCACCCACGGTCCGCAGCGCGCGACCATGAAGCTGGACGTCGATGGCCAGATCAAGATCGAGGAGGCCGAGGGCAACGGTCCGGTGGACGCGGTGTTCAACTGCATCAAGCGCCTGGTCCCGCACGAGGCCAAGCTGGAGCTGTATCAGGTCCACGCGGTGACCGAAGGCACGGACGCGCAGGCCGAAGTGTCGGTGCGGTTGTCTCAGGAGGGACGCGCGATGACGGCACGCGCGGCGGATCCGGACACGCTGGTGGCTTCCGCCAAAGCCTATCTCGGCGCGCTCAACAAGATCGTCATGAAGCGCCAGCGCGACACCGTGACGACGGCGGCGGCGAGCTGACCGTCCGGCTGTCATTCCGGGCGCCTCAAAGAGGCGACCCGGAATCTCGAGATTCTCAGGTGCGCAGTTGCGCACCGGAGTTCGATGCTTCGCATCGCCCCGGAATGACGGCATTTATGATGAATACCTGCCCTGCTAACGGCCAATAGCGGCTGCCTCTCTCAGCCGCTATTGATGCTGTCGGCATAAGGATTGGCCGCCCGCGCGCCGGGCGGCTTAGAAAATAACAGGGAGAGATTATGCGCACCTTCGCGATCGCCGCGTCCATTGCGGCACTGGCACTCGGACTTGCCGGGTCGGCATCGGCCCAATCGCCGATCATCATCAAGTTCAGCCACGTCGTCGCCACCGACACGCCGAAGGGCAAGGGGGCGGAGAAGTTCAAGGAGCTCGCCGAGAAGTACACCGGCGGCAAGGTCAAGGTCGAGGTCTACCCGAACTCGACGCTGTACAAGGACAAGGAAGAGCTCGAGGCGCTCCAGCTCGGCAGCGTGCAGATGCTGGCGCCGTCCAACTCCAAGTTCGGACCGCTCGGCATTCGCGAGTTCGAGGTGTTCGATCTGCCCTACATCCTGCCCGACCTGAAGACGCTGCGGAAGGTGACGGAAGGCCCGCTCGGCACGCGGCTGCTCAAGCTGCTGGACGCCAAGGGTATCACTGGCCTTGCCTATTGGGACAACGGCTTCAAGCAGATGAGCGCCAACAAGAAGCTGATCGCGCCCGCCGACTATCAGGGCGTCAAGTTCCGCATCCAGTCCTCACGCGTGCTGCAGGCCCAGTTCAAGGCGCTCAGCTCGCTGCCGCAGGTGATGGCATTCTCTGAAGTCTACCAGGCGCTCCAGACCGGCGTGGTCGACGGCCAGGAGAACACCTGGTCGAACATCTATACCCAGAAGATGCACGAGGTGCAGAAGTACATCACCGAGACCAATCACGGTTACATCGGCTACGTCGTGATCGTGAACAAGAAGTTCTGGGACGATCTGCCGGCCGACATCCGCGACCCGCTCACCAAGGCGATGAAGGAAGCGACCGACTTCAGCAACGCGCAGTCGCAGAAGGAAAACGACGACGCGCTCGCCGAGATCAAGAAGAGCGGAAAGAGCGAGATCATCAAGCTCACCGGCGAGCAGGACGAGGCGATGCGCAAGGCGATGGAGCCGGTCTACAAGGACGCCGCAGGCCGCATCGGCCAGCCGCTGATCGACGAATTCCTCAAGGAAGCCAAGAGCACCACGAATTGAGCACGACGAACTGATCCGAACGATGAACGAAGGCTTCCGTGCGGCCTGCACGGAAGCCTTTTTGTTGCGAATGATGTCCGATTGCGGCTGGAGGTAAGATCCGGCGTTACAGTCCTGGTAAGGGCGCGCTTCCTGTCCAAGTTGTAAGTTGCGGGTCAGCCGCGTCGGGCCCATCTTCAGGGACATCCTTCCAGAGGAGGTCCGGATGAGGAAGTTCACCATCGCCGCCATCGCCGTGCTCAGCATTGCCGGCTCGGGCGCGGTCTATGCCCAATATCATCGCCCGTGGATGGAGCACATCCGCCACATCCGCATGAACCCGGAAGACCGCGCCGCTTTTGTCGACGCGCGGATCGCGGCCGTTCATGCCGGCCTGAAGCTCAACGCCGACCAGGAGAAGCTGTGGCCGCCGGTCGAGGCTGCCGTGCGCGAATTCGCCAAGCTGCGCATCGACCGCGCCAATGCGCGGATGAATGCCGGTCCCGGCGATGCCGGCAGGAATGCTGACAAGGACGCCGACAGGCCGGAGGATCCGGTCGCCCGCCTGCGCCAGCGCGCCGAGGATATGGGCGCGACCTCGGCGGCCCTGAAGAAGATCGCCGATGCCGCCGACCCGCTCTACAAGACCCTGGACGAGGGCCAGAAGCGGCGCCTCGCCGTGCTGACCCGCCACCGCGGCCCGTTCGGCGGCGGCGAAGACGGCCCGCACCGCCACTTCATGGAACGCGGCATGGACCGCATGATGGAGCGCAGCATGGAGCACTTCCATCGCGACCGTTTCGACCGCGACGGCGGCGAGGGCCGCGATCGCGAGGGTCGGCTCTGAACGGGGCGGGATTTCGCGACGATTGACCCTAGAGAAGCCGCTGGAATCCAGCGGCTTTTCGCTTTCTGGGGACTGTGGAAAAACCTTCATTGCATCGCTTGCCAGACCCGGATCGCTTTGCTAAACGACCGACCTCGCAAGGCACTAACCGCCTTTCGGGCGCATAGCTCAGTTGGTAGAGCAGCTGACTCTTAATCAGCGGGTCCCAGGTTCGAGCCCTGGTGCGCCCACCACCCTTAAGAGATTGGCCCGCAAGGGCTTTTTTAAATTCTTCGACAGAACAATGTACGTCTCGTGCGACGTTCTTTGTGTGGGGTGGACACGGCACGCACGATCTAGCCGGCTTCACCCCTTCCGCGTCAGCCGCGCTTTCGCTGAGAGGGTGGCTTAAACTCCACGACCTCGTGCTGGCCGCACGGATTAGGTGGCTCATTTTTCTTCACGATTAGCTCAAGCTCGAGAGCCTCGAAGGCGAGCTCATCCGCCAAGCGCTTAAACAGCTCGCGCTTTTCTATGTCCGTCGCCCGCTGACTCATCAGCGCAAACTCTCTGGCGTCAGCGCGGACCTTTTCCAAACGTCGTCGGAGGTCCTTCATGTGTGCCGGCTTAGCTTTTAAACTTATCCTCGGCCCGAACAATCAGTTTGCTTGTTCGGATCGCCTGGGAGTCAACTGCCGAAACTCGATATTGGTTCTATGCGGATCGCCAAATTCGCCGCTCATCGTGCTGCGAAATTTAGCCATGCTCCATGACCCGGTTTCAGGGATTGCGGGCTGAGGACGGCCGTCCTGGCTGATGAGCCATCCCTGTCCGGCTCTCGCCGGATGATGCATAGAACTACCATACCTGCAGGGGCATGAATGTTCGAAAGCGCACAGACGCGAGTGTTGCGCCGGACTAGGCTGCGAGCGATCCTAGACGCTCGTGAAGCGCTCGGGGCCCAACGGCCTCGGGGGGATGCCAATGTGCCGGCTGCGCTGAGGCGGCTCCGTCCGCGAACCCAGTGTTGCCGGCTGCGCGCCGGGTATGAGGCAGGAGTAAGCTCGGCAGATTCTAGATCAAACGATGGTCGTTCCTCGTGCGTACTTTCCTTCTCATTGTGGGAATATGGCTGCTGGTGAACGTTCTGTTCGTTGTAGTTGTCCTGCCCTCGCGCAGACCGGCACCTACTCGGCGCGCAGGAACTCCATCTCCGGTGACGATCAACACGACGGCCCGTCGATCGGACGATCATGACTCACCACTCTTGCGGCGCGGGATGATGCCGGTTGCAATCAGAGTTCTTTTCGTCGTCCTCCTCCATCCGGTCCTTCGAACGTGGAATGCGGTGAGGCGGCGCTTCAGAGGGCTCCACGACTAGACGCCGGCCATCGCGCGCTTGAGATTATCGTCGATGTCTTCACTGCGCCGCGGGCCGCCCGAGCGATTCAGCTAGACCATCAGCCGGATCGCCAGCGCGCTCGCTATGGCCATGCCTCCAAGCATGGTTATGACCCCGCGTTTAAATCGGCGCTCAATTTGTCTGCCGCTTTTGAGCTGAAGCCTGATCGATCAGGAAATCGTCCAAATCTCGGCCGCTTCGAAGCTGCGGACGCAGCCATCGCGGCTGCCTGCCGCGACCCGACCATGTCTCCGCTGGGTTCTTCGGATTGCGATATTTGGGACGGACAGGCGGGTATGGACGGCGGCGCTTACGATTGAGCCGTGTGGCCTCGTTGGCCAGTTCAATCCTGTGGAGCCTTTCCTCCAAATGTGCTTTTTGCACCGCCATTTTCTGAGCGAGTTTGGCGGCGACCTCTTGGTGAAGTATCCAGAGCTCGTCAACGGAGAGCGAATTAAAATGCGCGGTGTTCATGGCTCCATCCGAATCTTGGGCAGAAGGCCCAGGCAGACAAGTCGGGAATCCGGGAGCAGACAAGCCGTCAGTTAAATATTGATCGTGCAATCCACATTTAAATGCGAGAGTAGCGGGGAGAAAGGCACGACAGTGGTAATATCGTGGCGGAGTATTTAATTCGTTGCGAGGGGTAGCCACGTCTCGTGACGCCACAAGCTCCCCCCGGCGAGTTGCGCTTTCGTGTTCGACGAGCGCAACGATGGCGATCGGCCGGGGGCCGCGGCGCAGATCGTGGGCGGGAGCGAGGGCCGGCGCACTCAGATGGATCGATGAATCGATCGCGCTGCCTCGTGTTGCACCCCTGGAGTGCTGGGCCGACATATTAATTAGATGGTCAAGAGTACAATTAATTCATCGCGCCGCCCGATTTAAGCCGCATGGGGGCCGTTGTCGCCGCTGAGGCTCAAGCGGGGTAGGGCGCACCCGGGAGTTTTCGATGTCCGGTCAATTGCGATTGTACTTCGCCAGTCTGGTCCTTGTCGGAGGTTTTTCGGCGGCGCCCGCGTCTTCCAATCCTGTTGCCGACTTCTTCAATACTGCTACGTCCCAACCCACGGTAGCCTCTCCGCCGCAAGCCGAATGCGTGCCGCGTCCCGGTACCTCGACCAGTGGCGGACAGCATTGGGTCTACCGAATGGACGGTCGCCGCAAATGCTGGTTCCTGGTCGAGCGCATCGCGACGGTGAAGAAGCCCATTCGGGCTCGCGTGGCCAAAGACCGCAGCGCCAGTTTGGACGAAAACGGGACCACGCAGACCAGGCGGAGCGCGGTCGTTGATGCGCGCGCGGAGTTGCTGCGCTCCGCACCGCCCGAGCGATCTCAGACGCCTGTACCCGAAATGCAGGTAGCAGATGCCGCTTCCGATCTCGGCACGGGTCCTACCCTGATGTCGGCGACCCCCATCGTAGATCTTCCCAGCAACCAGCTCACGCCCGAACACTCCGTGCCGGGTCAAGTCGACGCTGGGCAGCTTCTCGCCGCCGCGCCCGCCGACCCACCTCAAGATATGCCGCTGGGGGCGCGCACCGCAGAGGCGCACGACGAAGCGCGCAGCTGGACGGCCTGGTTCGGTGTGCTGCTGATGACGCTTGGTGGCCTCTCGCTCTTGAGCTCGAGCCGCACGCTTCGGCGCGCAGTGAGATTACGCCACTGAGGTAGCGACATACAAAGTACTGCCGCCGCGCGACCGAGGGATTGAACGAGCAGGTATAGCCGAACTGCCACATGTATAAAGGTTTCGTGCGTCGTCACTTAGTTTGGCGCTGCCTTAGACCGACATTCGAGTACGATGACGCTCGTCTTTGGATCGGACTGCATCATGCGGTACAAGGTGTTCGTGGTGGACGGCAGCCGGCAAGTGATCTGCGCTGCAAAGCTCGACTGCATTGACGAGCAGGCGGCTAGACGCCGAGCCGAGCAAATGCATGACGAGCACGACGTTGAGCTCTGGGATGGCGATCGACTCGTTGCGGTGTTCCGAAGTGCAACGTCGAATGAAAGTCGGAGCTAACGCGCGATCCTGAATAGGTGGCCGGTCTCGCCGCCGAGTTAGTTCAAGCGTTGTGAGGCACCCCGGCCTGGCTGGTTGGCGACATGTCGCAGCGACGTCATCGCCGAGGCTCGCTACTGCGGGGATGAGGGCGCCCAGTCCTCTTTCAAAGTGGTGGAAGATACGAGGAGCGCGGGCGTCCGTGCATCGAATCGCGCGAGTGAGCCAACGCGGGTCAACCTTCGGACCCGGCGGGTCTCTAAACAGCTCTTGCCCTGCCGCTCGCTTTGGTACGCCGTCTTCTGCCGATTGTTTTTGCTTCTACATGTCGGAGCTTACTTCGAAGCTTCTCCACCTCTCTAAGCTCCTCCAGAAGCGCCTGGTGCCGTTCGCTCAGAACAGCACTAGAAAAAATCTGACGCGTACTCGACATCACATGCCTCAGAAAATGACTTGAAGTAAGAAGTCGACGAAAAGCGAAAGACAAAGAACGCTCGACCGAAGCTCAATGAGCTAAAGCCGCAGCCGCCAGATGCTCCCAGTACTCCGCCTCTGCAAGCAGTTTCCAGCTTCTCTCGGGTTGGAGTGCGGCAGTCTGTCGGCAAAGTAATGCCATTGCGCGAAAGCGGCGGGCAGCTTCCATTTCAACCTCCCATGTTTTCTTTTCCCCAACATATTTTTCAATTTTGCGATGGAGTCATCATGATTATACACAATAATCAAATATATCATTTAATGGCGGTCGATTTGGCCGCGTTCGCGCGTCAATCTGGAACTGGTTTCGGTTTAAGCTTCACATGGATTTCGAACGCGGCTTGCAGGGGCCCTGCTGCGCGTTAAAGCGAACGAGAAACCTGCGCGGGACAGCAACAGGAGATGCGAAGCTTCGTGCGCGAGCATCGAGGACTCTTCTCGCCGCACCAGGACACATGCGCCGGCTACCGAGCCATATAACCCAGCCATCGGATTGCATCAGTGCTCTGGCTACGCGTCTCGCTCTTAGAGCGCGCCACCATTGGATCCCGCGATGGTCTCACGCTTTGGAATGGCGCCCCGGCGATAAGGACGGCTACACCGACCCGATGGGATGACCAGTGGCACATTGCAGGCCACGTCCGCCGCTTCACGGCGGGTGCCTGGATCGTCGGGTGCGCAAATTAATAATCACGGGTTGGCGCAAAGTATTGTTAGACTTGTGCTTTCGTGCCTCGTCTTCGTGGATTGGGCAGAGTTTCGGCTCCAATTGCTCCCTGCGAGCTGCCGATCCACGCGAAGCAAAGATCATCTCGCAAACCGAGTGCATATGGGAGAGAAGCCGTAAAATTCCGGTGCCGCCTCGCAAGGAGGGACGCAAGAGCCTCTTTGTTATTGATTTCGATGTATTAATTATTAAATCCAGCGCATAAATAAATAAATGGACTGATGCTTTAATTTAAAATAGGTTTTATTTAATCAGAAGCAAATGACCGTGGCGCTTCTTGATCACGGTCGTCGCTTCTGGGGCCGTGAATATTGCAAGATCAATAATTGCCAAAACGTGGGCGCCTAAGCACCGGCCGCGATGGGCAGGGGGATACCGCTCTAGATCTTTTCGAGCAACTTGGCAGCAGCTAATGGACTGTCGCTGGTGGCGGACCTATCGCCGTCCGAGCGAGCGCTACCGAATTGCGTGAATTGATTTGCGGCGACGCTCTCTGCTCTGCATTGGCAGACGAGGGTTGCGAATGACGTGCACGCATTTTGTAGCAATGTTCGGCTGGGCTCGGGCAAGTTCGAATTCTTCTCCGTCAATTTGCGATCTTCCGATCCAGCCAAGTTTGCGGTTTGCAAACATGGCGGCTGTCAGGCGCGCCACCGTGCACACGACATCCGCTCGCGCGCTCAGATCGACTCTAGCCCCAAACAGGCTTGAGCGGCGCGTGTTCTGTTTGCACATTTTCGAAGCGCTGAGCATGACGGCAGGCATGCTCAGCAGCTCGGCATTTTTCTTCAGCAGCATAGGCAAGGCAACGGCCGATCATCCCCGCGCCATTGTGCAATTTGCGCCGGTCCGTGAATGCGGACGGCGCATCACCCAGAGGATTTAAGCTATGGCGACGCAGACAACGGGCGGCGGCAGCACGGTTTCGTTCGGCAATACTCCGCAAGCCAACACGGACATTTTCTCGTTTACGGAAGACGCCAGCAACATTCTCATCTTGAATGTGCTGGCAAATGACCTTGGGGGCGCGGCCAAGACGCTGTTCTCCCTGGACAATGGAACGAGCGCCTCCGCGTCCACCAAGAACTATGCACCTGCGGATCTGCTGGTCAAAGATGTGGCGTACAGCAGTGATGCCGCCGGAATGGCCGCAACCGGTGACCGCAGCGCCCTCGGTGCACGCATCTGGATTGAAGCGGACGGCACCGTTCATTACGACAAGGGCGACATCAACGTTCAGCTTCAGGCGCTGGCGACCGGGCAAACGCTGACTGACACATTCACCTACGCTATCCAGCTGGGCAATGGCACGCTCAGTTGGGCGACGGTGACACTCCAGTTCAATGGCGCAAACGACTCGGTCATCATCACATCGAGTCCGCAGAGCGGCTCGGTGGTAGAAGACGCGAAAACCACGCCGGATCTCTCGGATTCGGAGAGCGCGGCGGGTACCATCAGTTTCAACGATGCCGATCTCGGCGACACGCATTCGGCCTCGTTCGCGGCGGCCTCTTCCAACACCACGTCGCTCGGCGCCTTCTCGCTCGATCCTGTCAACGAGACGGCCAATGCCGCCAACGGCTCGGTGCAATGGCACTACAATCTGAACAACGCGGCCGCGCAATACCTCGCTGCGGGCCAGACGATCACCGAGAGCTTCGTGGTGACGATCAATGACGGCCACGGCTCGACAGCTACCCAGACGGTGACGGTCACGATCACAGGCACAAACGATTCGGCTACGGTCTCTTCCGAGGCGAAGTCCGTCACCGAGGGCAATGCCGCCGCCGCACTCAACACAGGCGGCCAACTCACCATCATCGACCCGGATACTGGCCAGGCCCATGTCGTGGCGCAATCGAACGTCCACGGGACCTATGGCGACTTCAGCATCGACGCCAACGGCGCCTGGAGCTACGCCGGCAATGGCGCGCATGACGAGCTCACCGCCGGGCAGCAGGTCCAGGACCAGTTCACGGTGACCAGCCAGGACGGCACCGCCTCCGGCATCGTGACCGTGACCATCACCGGCAGCAACGATGCGGCGACAGTCTCTTCGGACTCGAAGTCCGTCAGCGAGGGCGACACCGCGGCGGCGCTCAACACCAGCGGCCAGCTCACGATTGTGGATCCCGACACGGGCGAAGCCCATGTCGTGGCGCAGACGAACGTCCACGGGACCTATGG
>NZ_JAVAYN010000045.1:0-11852 GCF_054863025.1 Bradyrhizobium sp. 23AC | reverse complement strand
AGAGACGTATTGGCTGCCCCTGTCGCTATGGTGCACGAGGCCGCCGCGATGGACAGGGCGTCGATCATGCAGGGCCTGCTCCAGCGCGTCGAGCACGAAGCCGGCATGCGCCGTGCGCGAGGCCCGCCAGCCCACGATCCTGCGGGCATAGGCGTCGATGACGAAGGCGACATAGACGAAGCCGGTCCAGGTCGCGACATAGGTGAAGTCGGAGAGCCACAGAACATTCGGCCTTGCCGCCTTGAACTGGCGGTTGACGTGATCCAGCGGGCATGGCGCAGCGTTGTCGCTGATCGTGGTCTTGACGGGCTTGCCGCGGATGACCCCCTGCAAACCCATGTCCCGCATCAATCGCGACACCGTGCAACGGGCAACATCGAAGCCTTCGCGCTTGAGTTGCCGCCAGACCTTGCGCACGCCGTAGACGGAGAAGTTCTGATCGAACACCCGCCGAACCTCGACCTTCAGGGCAGCATCCTGCCTGGCGCGCGCCGACAGCTTGGCCGGATCGTGCCGCTTGGCGACATGGGCATGGTAGGTCGAGGGGGCGATCGGCAAGACCTTGCGGATCGGCTCGACCCCATGCGCCCCACGATGCTCATCGATGAAGGCGATCATGGCTTGGACCGGCGGTCGAGTTCCGCCGTCGCAAAATAAGTGCTCGCCTTGCGCAGGATTTCGTTGGCCTGCCGAAGCTCCCGGTTCTCCCGCTCGAGGGCCTTCAGCTTCTCGGCCATGTCGGTCGGAACGCCGGCTCGCTGCCCGCTGTCGACCTCGACCCTCTTGACCCAGTCATGCAGCGTCTGCGGCGTGCAGCCGATCTTGGCCGCAATGGAGGTCACCGCCGCCCAGCGCGACGGGTGCTCGCTGGCGCGATCCAGAACCAGCCGAACCGCACGAGCCCGGACCTCGGGTGAAAACTTGTTCATCGTCTTGCTCATAAGGGCTCCACCTTCTCAAGAGTTGGAGCCTCCGGCAATCCCGGGGCGGTTCAGACTTCAGAGGACCAAAGTTGCTACTAAGATCGCCAAATATTGGAGGGCGAAATACTTCCCGGGGGCCGACTCATGATCTTTTACGAAAGCGGACGAGTTTAAGCGGCTTTTAGTTCCGTCTCGATCGGGGTCGATATATGATCGCTGAATAGAGCCAGGTTCGATTGCAGAAGCCCTTGATGAAAGGGAAGATATCGCGCTGGGCCTCGGCACCGATTTGGTACTGATAAACGAACTCGGTTTTGAGGGTATGCAAGAAGAGTTCCATCGGAGTATCGTCGTAGCCGTCGGCCTTGCGGCATTATCGATGCGCGAAGGTTAGCAGTTGCAAGGGCGGCGCGATATTCGTTAGATACTGACCTGATTCAAGCGGTCGCGCAACACTCTGGAGTTGGAGGTTGCAATGAGCATTCGAACGCGGCGATCGACACGGCCTGGACGAGCGCTATTACCATCGCCAGGACAACTGCATATGCCTGGACGGGATGAACAGAGAAGTTTCTGTCGAGCTGTGGCTGCAGGACAAAGCAGCGAAGATGCCGCGCTGGAAGCCGGGGTGGTACACATCAGGCGTAGGCCGCAGGCTGATTGGATTATTGGGGCTGACCTTGCCCCGCGGCTTAATCCAGTTTGAAGTTCGTTCTGGCCCACGACAAGGACCAGAGCATGAAGCGCAGCCGCTTTACGGAAGAGCGGATCATCGAGATCTTGAAGGAGCATGAGGCCGGCGTGTCGGCCGCCGATCTGTGCCGCAAGCATGGCGTCAGCGACGCCAGCATCTACAAATGGAAGGCCAAGTTCGGTGGGCTGGAGGTCTCGGAGACCAAGCGGCTGAAGACGCTCGAGGATGAGAACACGCGGCTGAAACGTAAGACCGTATGTCCGCCTCTGCGGATGAGGTGGCTCGCCCTACACTGCGCGTCCGAGGGTTGCTCGGGCGGACCGAGCCGATCTTCATCACAGGAGGACGAGCCGTGGCAGATTATAAGGAAGCATTCATCGGAATCGATGTGGCCAAGCGGAAGAACGCCATCGCGATTGCGGAGGCAGGCCGGGAGGGGGAAGTTCGCTTCTTCGGCGAGGTCGACGCTTCGGCAACCAACATGGGTCGCCTCATAGCGCGGATCGCCAATCGGTTCGACCGCGTGCATTTCTGTTATGAAGCCGGCCCGACCGGTTATGGCCTCTATCGCCTGATCCGGTCGCTCGGCCACCAATGCACGGTGGTGGCGCCATCGCTGATCCCAAGAAAGCCGGGCGATCGGGTGAAGGCGAACCGCCGGGACGCCGTTTCTCTCGCGCGGCTGCTACGCGCTGGCGAGCTGACGGCGGTACCGATGAAGGCCACGAGGCGATGCGGGATCTCGTTCGTACGCGAGCGGCAGCGATTGAGGCGCTGCGGGTTCACCGGCAACAGGTGAGCGCCTTCATGCTCAAGCACGGCCGCACCTCGAAGAGTTCGTCTCGGCTTGGTCCTTGGAGCCGCTCGTGCGGGCGCTTCAAACATTGCGCGGCGTCGATCTGATCGTCGCGGTGACATTCGCGACCGAGGTTGGCGAAGTGAGCCGTTTTGAGAGCCCACGTCAAATTATGGGGTACCTTGGCCTGGCGCCAAGCGAGCGATCGACGGGCGAGTCCGTTAGGCGTGGTGGCATCACGAAGGCCGACAACGGCCGTGTTCGCCACATGTTGGTCGAGAGCGCCTGGACATATCGACACCCGCCGAAGATCGGCAAGACAAAGCTATACCGGCTCGAGCAGACGTCGCCGGCAGTGCGAGAGATTGCTTGGAAGGCACAGAGCCGCTTGACGGCCCGCTACCGGAAGCTGGCTGCGCGCGGCAAACGAGCGACGGTGGTCTGCGCTGCTATCGCCCGTGAACTGGTTGGGTTCATGTGGGCGGTCGCCAGGCAGGTGCACGCAGCCTGATTAGGCGCTCTTCTCATCATTCGTGCATGGGCGGAGGCGGGACCACGGCAGAGGGAATGCGCGCCGATGCTTTGTGGCCGGCAAGAGCGCCGACGCCCGCAGTAAGATAGGAGCCGACCTCGGACGTAAATCGGGAATGCGGTAGCCAATCCGCGCATCAGAGCTTGATCACGGACGTCCTTCGGTTCCGCCTCCACCTATGCACGACCACCTCCATGAACAGCCGATCGACGGTCGGACGCTCCTCTGCGTTCTAATCCTTGACAGCGGACATCAGAGCGTCGTTCCGCTCCCACCTTCTCGCGGCACCTGGGACAGGCGAGTTTCACGATCTCTTTGAAGGGATCGGCTTGTGTCTATGCTTGACCATACGCTTAGGTCGGACGTGACGGCGCGCCGGCTGGAAGTGATCACGGAGACGGGACGCCGTCTTTGGTTCTCCAAGGACGACAAGGCCCGGATCGTCGAGGAGACGCGGGTACCCGGCGCGGTCGTTTCCGAGATTGCCCGGCGGCACGGGCTGAGCCCACAACAAGTGTTCACCTGGCGGGCGCAAGACAGCGCGACCCAAGGCCAAGCCGGATGTTCGGGCTCGCCGTTGCGATGCCGGGGGCATCGAGATCGAAGCCGAGGGCGTCACGATCCGGGGTCGGCCGAGGCGCGGACGTGGCGATGATTGCGGCAATCGTCCATGCGCTGAAGGCAAGCCGGTGATCGGCCCGTCCGGAACTGTCCGGGTAATGGTGGCAACCAAGCCGGTCGACTTCCGCAAGGGAATGGAGGGGCTTGCTATGTTGGTACGCGGGCACATGAAGGCCGATCCGTTCTCGGGTGCTGTTTAATCTTCTGGGATGGTACAGGTTTGTGCCCGGCGGCTCGAGGAAGGCATCTTCCGCTGGCCGAAGATCGAGGATGGCGTGATGCGTTCTGCTCGAAGGGCTTGATTGGCGGCGTGTCCACGCGGCACGGGAGACGGTCGTCCCGACGCAAGCCGGATAACTGTGGGCCGCGCTGCGGCGAAGTGAATCAGGGGCATCGAGTACGTCGTCAGGTGGGCGCGAATATGCTCAGATTTGCCTGTGGGCGATAACCTTCCTGATAATCCCGAAACGCTGAAGGCGGTGCTGCTGGCCGAGCGGCACGAGAGCGAGCGGCTGCGCCAGATCATCAAAGAGCTGCAGCGTCTTCGCTTTGGCCGGAAGGCAGAATCGCTTCCCGAGGAGCAGATGCTGCTCGGTCTCGAGGACGTCCAACAGGTTGCGGCCTGTACGGAAGCCAGCCAAGACGAGACAGCTCCGGAAGGCCGGGCCGAACGGGCACGCAAGCGCCGCAACAATCGCGGAGCACTACCGACGCATCTGCCGCGGATCGAGGTCGTCGTCGACATCGGCGACAAGACCTGCCCCTGCTGCCAGGGCGAGTTGCACCGGATCGGCGAGGACAAGAGCGAGCGGCTGGACATGGTGCCGGCGCAGTTCCGCATTGTCGTCACCCGGCGTCCCAAATACGCCTGCCGCGCCTGCGAAGATAGCGTCCTGCAGGCCGAGGCTCCGGCCCGCTTGATCGAAGGTGGGCTGCCGACCGAGGCAACCGATCATCTGCCGCTCTACCGGCAGGCCCAGATCTATGCCCGCCAGGGTATCGCTCTCGATCGATCGACACTGGCGGACTGGGTTGGGCATGCCGCCTTCCATCTGCGCCCGCTGCACGAGCACCTTCTTACGGCGCTTCGGGCAAGGTCCAAGCTGTTCGCCGACGAGACGACGGTGCCGCTGCTCGATCCCGGTCGAGGGCGCACCAAGACCGGCCAGCTCTGGGCCTATGCCGCCGGCGACAGGCCTCGGGGCGGGCTCGATCCGCCCGGCATCGCCTATGTTTATGCCCCCGACCGCCAAGCGGAGCGGCTGTTCAGCCATCTTGCCGGCTTCAAGGGCGTCCTGCAGGTCGATGTGTGTGGACGCCCCAGTAAATGCAAGCAAAATCTAACTTCGGAACAGGCATGTGGTCGGGTGCTGACGTGTGTCCGGCCTCGTGATGCGACCTCTACACGTCGCGGGCCCTTATGGAATGCGTGGATTGGATCCAATTCGGCTACGCGTGCTCTCTGGCACTCATCGACCTGTTGATTCTTCCAATCCTAGTCCCTGACCGATTGCCCATAATCCTCCGTTAGACCTTACCACATTCCCGACGTCTCTCGGCTTCTGGCCCTGCGTTACGCAGCACCAGACGCTGGAGCTTGGTAAACGCCACCGCGGACCATCAAGGCCCAAGCGATACGCGCCAATGTGTTCGCTAGAGCGACGGCAATCAGCTTTGGAGGCTTCTTCGAGAGCATTCTCGCCAGCCAGGATCCTGCTGGCGATCCATATCGTCTTGCCCATCGTACGACGGCGGTCGCACCAAGCACAAGGAGGCGTCGGAGATCTCGCCGGTGTAGCGCGTCGATCTGGATGGGAAGGCGCGGCAATCTGGATGGCGAGTCGGTGTCGCGGCGAAGTAATGATTGCCGCGGAGATTGTCGTGCGCAAGAGTTTTGTTGAACTCTGAATGTCGCGGAGCGTCAATCAGCGACGGTTTTGGGTGTCCCGTGCGAGGTCGGCCGTCCCGGACCGCGTTTTCGGTCGAGCGCGGTGCGTCTGCGACAGCTCTCGACGTTCATCTCAACGATGGTGGCGTGGTGAACGAGACGATCGATGGCGGTGACGTAGGCAAGATCATCGAGAATCAGGAGATCGAAGCGATCAAGGCGGTTGATGGCGGCCTCGAGGTTAAGCTCGCGGCGAGCCAGCTGGAGCTTTTGCACGAGATCGGTGGTGCGGGTGAAGAGGACCCGCCATCCGTTCTCGATGAGGGTCAGGCCGATAGCTGCGGCCAAGTGGCTCTTGCCGCCGCCGGGCGGCCCGAACAGGAGCAAATTGGCGCCCTTGCCCAGCCAGCTGTCACCGGCGGCGAGCGCCATCACCTGCGCCTTCGAGATCATCGGCGCGACCTCGAAGTCGAAGCTGTCGAAGGTCTTCCCGGCTGGCAGCCTGGCCTCGACGAGATGGCGTTCGGTGCGCCGGCGACCGCGTTCGGCGATCTCGTGCTCGGCAATGGTGGCGAGGAAGCGGGCCGCCGGCCAACCTTCCTTGTCGGATTGCTCGGCAAATTGCGCCCACAGCACCTTGATGGCTGGCAGACGGAGCTCGTTGAGCAACAGATTGAGGCGCGCGGTATCAACGGTGTTGGCCACGCTCATGCGGCACCTCCGGTCTCGGCGGTCCCAATGAGGCTTTCGTAGGTGGCAAGCGGCGCGAGCTGCACCACGACGTTTGGCAGGTGGGCGGGGTCAGGAGCGAAGTGAGCGCGCAGCCGGTTGAGTTCGGGCAGTCGGCCGGCGTCAAGGTCGGCCGTGAGCTGATCGGCGAGCTCGGCCTCGCAGCCGCGCTCATGAGCGAGCGCGAGGAGATCGACCATGATCCGGCAGGCCTTCTTGTCCGGTAAGCGCTCGCGCAATCGATCGAACGTTCTCCGATAGGCCTCGCGCGGGAACAGCCTGTCCCGATAGACCAGATTGAGAAGCGCCATTGGCTTGCGCCGCAGGGAATGGATCACGTGCCGATAAATCGACGATCTGGTCGTACTTGCCGTTGGGATGCGGCCGCCCGCGCGGCAAGGTAAGGAGATGCGTACCACCGATGAACACGTCGAGGTGATCGTCGTAGAGCCGTGCCCGCAGCCGGTGACCGATCAGCGCGATGGGACCGTGTAGAACACCTTGCTCAGGGTGAAGCCGCCCGAAGACGTCACGCGGACGATCACCTCTTCGTAGTCGGAGGTGCGGCGATCGGGCAGCTCCTGCAATACCACGCGCTCGCTATCGATCCGCCTGGCGTTGAGGGCATTGCGTGCTGACGATCTCGTCGATGAAGCCGCGATAGGTGGCAAGATCGTCGAGGTCGACAGTTCCGCGCAGCAGCAAGGTGTCCGCGATGGCTCGCTTGAGATGACCGTGGGGCCCTTCGATCGAGCCATTCTCGTGGGCGACACCTCGATTGTTGCGGGAAGGCCGCATGCCGTAATGGGCACAAAGGGCCTCGTATCGCTGCGTCAGATCATCCCGGGCATCGCGATCGAGATTGCAGAATGCGGCCGACAGGCTGTCGGTCCGATGCTCCCGCGGCGCCCCACCGAGCGACCAGAGGGCATTCTGCAAGCCTTCGGCCAGGGCAACGAAGCTCTCGCCGCCAAGCACGACGTGGGCGTGCTCGAAGCCGCAATAGGCCAAACGGAAGTGATAGAGACGATGATCCAGCGGTGCGCCCGCGATCGTAACACCCAACTCGCCCATGTCTGTGAAGTCGGAGAGGCCGAGCTGACCAGGCTCATGGATCTGGCGGAAGATTACCTCCTGCTCCTCGCCGTGGATCGCCCGCTAGGCACGGATACGACGTTCCAGGGTACGAAGGATACCGGTGCCGAGATCAGGATGACGTCGGAGCATCTCCTCGAAGACCGCCGCCGGGCGTAAGCCAGGTGCCGACTTCAGGATCGGAACGATCTCGGTCTCGAATACCTCGCTCAACGGGTCCGGTCGTCGCCGGCCGCGGGGAGCCTTCTTTTGCGATGGAACTCGGGGATCTCTCTCGATCCGATAAGCGGTCGACGCACTGAATGATGCCTTGGCCGCCGCCACTGGCGGGCTATCGGTCTGACGGTACTTCATGTAGAGCCTCATTTGGTGATCTGTGATGTGTCGGCCGGGCAAGCGAGTGATTCCTCTTGGCGGAAGAACCACTTGCATAACCTGCCGGGCGCGATCACCAGTCGGCGCGGTCCCTCGCGGATCGCGCCGACGCCGGGCTCATAACTCCGGTCGGGCTACGCCCTCCCTTCGTCACGAGCCCGGCGAAAGTCTCTCACCTTGATTGACGCGCTCTTCCATCCTGATCGCCGCGCGACACGCCGGCCCATCCTGGAGATTTTGCCAAGCCTGTCCTTGCCTCCGGAAGAACTCTGTTTGGGCGTGAGACCAATCCAGGCCGCAAAATCACGCCCCTTGGAAAAGGTCTCCGCCGAGGGCGCCAAGGCCTCTATCGCTGTGGCGCAGATTGCCTCGATCCCCGGAATAGCCATTAAGCGGGAGGCGACCTCGTCCTTTCTAGCGCGCATCCGAAGTCCCTTCTCCAGTGCTACTATCTGCTCCGACAGAGCTTCCACATGCTTCAAGAGTTTCTGGCAAAGGCCACGAGCAAGACCGGGCAGGTCCGGATATTTGCTAAGAGCTCATCCAAGCGGGGAATACGTCTCACGCCCTGAGCAACGATCAAGCCGTATTCCGCAAGATGTCCGCGCAAAGCGTTAATCGCCCGTGTACGCTGTCGAACTAAGAGATCACGAACCTTGAATGCCATGGAAGAGGCTTGTTTCTCGGCGCTCTTGACGCCGACAAAGCGCATCGTTGGTCGAGACGCGGCTTCAGCGATCGCTTCCGCATCCGCTGCATCGTTCTTCTGACGCTTAACAAAGGGCTTCACGTAGGATGGATGGATCAGCCGGACATCGTGCCCAAATTTACCGATCTCCTGTCCCCAATAGTGGGCGCTGGCGCAGGCTTCCATTGCGACCACACACCTTGGCAACTTGGCGAAAAACTCGAGCAATCTGCTGCGGTTGAGCTTTTACGCAGGATCATCCTTCCATCATGTCCCGCGCCGTGGATCTGAAACACGTTCTCGGCCAAATCCAAACCAATGATGCTAACCTCGTCCACGGACGTCCTCCTTACCGGGTTTCAACACTCGCACTTTGGCACAATCGATGCCGTCGGGGGCGTCCACTCCATCGGCTACAACGCCTATCCGAAGCTTGCCGAACGTGGCGAGGTCGAGCTCCCTTCTGCTGACGGCTGGTCGCTCGACTTCGTCTCGGATCAGCTCACCGACGGCCGCCGCTTCCGCATCCTGACCGTGGTCGACGAGTGCACGCGCGAGTGCCTGGCGTTGGTGGCCGATGCCTCGCTGTCGGGCTCTCGGGTGGCGCGGGAGCTGGACCGGCTGATTATCGAGCGCGGCAAGCCCAAAATGGTGGTCAGCGACAACGGCACCGAATTGACCAGCAACGCCATCCTGACATGGGCCGATCAGAGCCGCGTCGCCTGGCAGTACATCGCGCCCGGCAAGCCGACGCAGAATGCCTTCATCGAAAGCTTCAATGGCCGGCTCCGAGACGAATTGCTGAACGAGACGCTGTTCACTTCGCTGGCCTCGGCTCGTGTCGCGCCCGGATGCTGGCGGGCCGATTACAACGAGGCACGACCACACTCGCAACTCGGATGGAAGACGCCGTCCGAGTTCGCTTTCACCTGCCACCTGCCACCTGCGCCGGGAGCGGGGGCTGCGCTATGCCGAGGGCTCCGCGCCAGCTCCCGCCGCTGCCACACTGCCCAATAGGTCAAATCCAACAGCCGGGACGAACTCAGGACTGGATAAAACTTGGGGGCAAGGTCAGGGCGGCCAGCGCTTGAGCCAAGTCGGATTTTCTTTGTGCATTGGGAGGAGCTCGATCAGGTTTTCGATGCCGAAGTCGGTGAAGGCGTGAACGCCGTGTTCTCCGACCCCATAGACCCAGATGACACCCGGCCTTACAGAACCGAGCGGCACAACCGAATTCGATCCTACCGTGCGGCGGCACCTCCCAAGCACGCTGGTTAGGCGTCTTAGATGTACGTGTCGCGCAATCCAAACCGAGGCCCATGCACCGTTGCGACGTAGTAAGACTAATAGCTTCTGAAGAAACCGCTTGGCGAGACTGCGCCCGATTTGCGTATACAGCAGACGATTTGTTCGGCATCTCGCAACGATGAAGCCCCAAAGATCAGCGCATCATCGACCAATGCATCGCCAATCGTCAGATTCCGAATATTGGTAATCCACGGATTCAAAACCCTGGACGTCCTGTTCGCTACGGGGACGTCGGAATTCCGACGATCCCTGCGTCATATCAAGACCACGCTGCTGGTTACAAGCATTTGTCCTCCCCGTGCTAACGGATTCGCGAGTGGCACGGCGATTGCTAAGGGGTAGGGGCTCCCGCAGCCGCCATATCGACAGGAGTTCCCAATGAGTGCGCTCGAATTTGTCTACTCAATCGGCCGATGCCCTTTACGCTCGGAATCCAAGAACGGTGACTTCATACAGTTATCGTCAGCTGTTGGCTCGCTACAAGTCTAGCTTGCAAAGTGAGGAGAGGGACGAATGTATCCGAGGTGTTCATCACCTGTGCGATCACAGGATGGTGCGGAGTGCGCCGAAGAGTCCGCTTTTGCCAGTGATCACCGAGCAGATTACGGGCTCAGCGTTCAAAGCCGTAGTGGTTGCGGTTCACGTTCATATGCGCGCGATTGCGAAAGCCGGCGGGCGTTGCGGAACCCCCGGTGCAGTCGGATGTGAGATCGTTGCTCAATCCGACCGCGCCCGTGGTCGGCCACCTCCTGCTAGGTGGGTTGGGCATCGCGGATGCAGCTTCCACACCTTGGCGGGCGCGAACGCGCGGGTCGGAAAAGATAACTTCGACCTCTCGGGGCGGCTGGGGATCAACGCCGAGCTTGCGCAGCGTGCGATACACATTCTCGAGAGCATCGGAGTGAGGGTGATGAGTCCGAACGAGGTGCGCGAGATGCTCAAAGTCAATGTTCATACCTGAGAGGCCAAAGTTCATGTCCGAGAATTCCACGTTCGTCTCTGAGAGGCTGCCGCGGGCAGTCGGAGTGCTGGGCAGCGGCGTAATCGGCGGCGGGTGGGCCGCACGCTTTATCCTCAACGGGGTGGACGTGCGGGTTTATGGCCGGTCGCCTAGTGCGGTCGAACGTCTACAGGAGCGGTTAGCAAAGGCGCGGCGGGCATATCGGCGATTAACCCAGGTCCCGCTGCCATCCGAGGGGTCGCTGACGGTGGTGAAGTCTGTCGCGGACGCGGTGCAAGGCGTGGAGCTAGTGCTGGAGTCCGCGCCGGAGCGCCTGGAAGTCAAGCAGCAGCTGCTCGCGGAAGCCAGCCGGGCGGCGGCATCTGGGACGTTGATCTGTTCCTCGACCTCGGGCTTGGTGCCATCGTTGCTGCAGGCGGAGATGGAGCACCCCGAGCGCCTGCTCGTTGCCCATCCGTTCAACCCAGTGTACTTGGTGCCGCTGGTTGAACTGTGCGCCGGACAGCGCACGGCGCCTGAGAACCTAACGCGGGCGGCCGAGATCTACCGGGCAATTGGGATGCACCCGCTCCTCGTGCGCAAAGAGGTGGACGGGTTCATTGCGAACCGACTGCAGACGGCGGCGTGGCGTGAGGCGCTGTGGCTCGTGCACGATGATCTGGCCACCCTACAGGAGATCGACGAAGCGGTCCGTTACTCCTACGGACTGCGTCTGCCGGTTTTGGGACCCTTTCTGAGTTACTTCGTCGGCAGTGGTCAGACCAACTTGCGTACCTTCTTCGAGAAATGGGGCCCCGGGCTGAAGTCGTCTTCAAAGCTCGAAGAGGTGCCTGGATTCGATGATGCTTTCCTAGACAAACTCACCGAGCAGCCAAACGCGCAGGCATTGACCGAGAACCTAACCCTTTCCGATTATGAGCAGAAACTCGACGACGGTCTGGTGACCGTGCTGAAAGGGTTGCGCTCTCAGGGCTACGGTGCGGGCGAGACGCTCCTGCGTTGGGAACAGGACCTGCGCGACCGAGCTCCGCAGCTGACTAGCGGTTCCGGCGCGGCGCCAACACGAGAGATGCCGCCAGACTCAATACACCAATGAGAGCCGCTAGCTATAACCCTTCAACGACGCCATCGACGCACTGCTCCGTTACATCGGTAACTGACGGTGTGAACCTCCTCCGAATGAGTGGACACCTGTAGTAGGCTCGTTGAGCCCGGAGGTGTCGAATGGAACGTCAACGTCGA
>NZ_JAVAYN010000044.1:0-14818 GCF_054863025.1 Bradyrhizobium sp. 23AC | reverse complement strand
ATGATCTGCGCTTCCAACTCAATCCCACGATCGCGGCCGTATCGACGCTCACAATAATTCTGACAACGTTGCTGCTCACCACAGCCCACCTTATGCGCAAGCGCGCCGAGCAAATGGACGAACTCGGCCGAGCGTGATTCCTTCGGATTGCTCCATTTGGCGCAGAATTTCGACGATGTGAGCTGGCACATCAACGGAACTCAGCCCTGAGATCTCGATAGTGTAGTTGGCCGCAGCCATAGGCGGCGGATGCCCCGCGGCTCGGATCCAGTGAAGAGCAGCATGTGAGTAGAAAGCGAACTCATGAACGAAACAGAGCCTGAACTGAATGTCTCTCCTGAGAGAAAGCTGCGAGACGTTAGATGGGTATGATCGAAATCGACGGAAAAAATTACCTCGACGCTCGAACGTCCGATCCGCGCGAAGTCGGATGGATGCGGGGTTCGCCGCCGCCCGTCAAGAGGCAGATCACGTATGAGAGCGGCCGCTCTCATGATTTCCCGCAGATCCGCTGGTCGCTGTCGCACATGCGGGAGCTTGTGCCGACCGTTAACGTATGGCGAGGGCGGGGTGGTCCGTCGTCGCTTGAGCATTGCGACAGAGCAGCGGACATCAATGGGCTCTCCTTCGCCGATATGAATGGCCACGCTCGCTCCTTCGAAGAGGCACTCTACGACACATACGCCGACGGCATAGTGGTTCTGCATCGTGGGCGCATTGTGTACGAGCGTTACTTCGGCGCGCTCGAGCCGCACCTGCCCCACGCGTGCTTTTCGGTCACAAAATCGTACGCGGGCGCCTTGACAGCGGCCTTCGTGCACGAAGGTGTGCTTGATGACACAAAGCCGATTCTGCACTATCTGCCCGAACTGCGCGGCTCGGCTTGGGAGGACGCCACCTTGCGCCAGGTGATGGATATGCAGACCGGTCTGGCGTACGTCGAGGACTATGTCGACGAGAACTCCGGCGTTTTCGCATATTCGCGCGCCTGGGGCTGGCGGCCTCCCGGCTATGAGGGGCCGCAGACCTTGTGCGACTACCTGCGCACGCTGCGCAAAGAAGGCGCACATGGCGAAGGCTTCGCCTACAAGACCGTCAACACGGAAGTGATGACCTGGGTGATGGCGCGAGTGACGGGCCGCTCGTTCGCTCAACTGCTGCATGAGCGCCTCTGGCAATGGCTCGGTTGCGAGGAGGATGCTTACGTCAGGGTCGATTCCGTCGGCATGCCACTGGCCGGTGGTGGTCTGTATGCCTCATTGCGCGATCTGGCGCGATTCGGCGAGTTGATGCGGCGCGAGGGCGAGTGGAGCGGAAAACAGGTAATGCCCGCGTCCGTAATACATGACTTGCAAAAGGATGATGGGCGCGTCAAGTTTCGTCTGACAGGGCTGAACTACTCGTATCGCAACCAATGGTGGATAACGAACGATGAACTGGGCGCCTTCGAAGCCCGTGGTGTCCATGGGCAGCGTCTGTATGTTGCGCCGAAAGCTGAAATGGTCGTAGCCCGCTTCTCGTCACACCCCATCGCGTCGTCTGCGAGTGACCCGATCACCACGCCGCAGATGCTGGCACTGGGCCGGATGCTGCGCGCATAGTCCGGCCTTCGAACAGGATAGTATTCCCGTGCTGCGCCCCGTACATGACACCCTTTGGTGGACCTGGGCGCGATTGAACACTGCGGGCTGGCTCAATCCTGAGCCGGTCACATTGGCAATCGTTAAGCAACGAAGAGAACGTCTGGCCGGAGCCCAAGGCTGCGCCATGATGGAGGCGCCGGAACACGGCGGTACTCTCGAAACCTCTATCCCGGCCCCTCGGGGCTGTTATTCGACAGCTACGTAAGCGCCACGTGACACGAACGTGGTCCAGCGCGGTCGCTCGCCGGGAATAGCCCAATACGCGAGCGCAACAGATCTCACCTACCTACAAACTGAAGTCGCGCGCCAGGTCTTTCTTACGGCTCCTGCCCTTAACACTACATCCTGCGCGGTCCAGCCGCGCACTCAGAGACCGAGGAAGTGTGCTCCGCGGGTCTAGATCATCAATAGCTGCCCTCCCCGGCTTGATCCAGGCGAACATAACGCTCGAGTTTCTCCACCTTGTTGCAGTAATTCGGCTTCTTGACGGGCCATATTGATGAAATCCAGTTCTGTCGGACAGCTACTATTTCGATCTGAGATAAATTGGTCCATCGACCGCAGATCGCATTCGCCGATCCGCGGCAAAGGCTAGGTAAGCGGCGGAGTCATGAAGGGTTACATCATACGTCGTTTGCTAGCGTTGATCCCGACGCTCATCTTTTCATCTCTCATTGTCTTCATGGCAATTCGGCTAATCCCCGGCAACATCCTTGACCTGATGCTCTCACACAACGACGTGAGTGCAGCCAAACAAACGCGAGAGCAACTGGAAATCGCGCTTGGACTGGATGCGCCACTCTACGTCCAATATTTCGCGTGGGTCGGCGCGCTTGTGTTCAAGGGAAGCCTCGGCAACTCGCTGTGGACCAACATGCCGGTGATGGACGAAATTCTCCACCGCCTGCCGGTTACCGTCGAACTCGGCATGCTTGCTCTCTCTGTATCACTCGTCTTCGGTATTCCGATCGGCGTCTATGCTGCGTTAAAGCAAGATACGATCGGTGACTACATTCTTCGCACGTTCTCGATTCTTGCGCTCGCAATTCCAGGCTTTTGGGTAGGTACTTTGGTGATGGTGTTTCCGTCGATCTGGTGGGGGTGGTCCCCCTCGGTGAAGTTCATTCCATTCTCGCATAATCCTTGGGGCAATTTCCAGCAACTGCTCATTCCAGCGCTGATCCTCGGCACTGCATTATCGGCTACCACCATGCGGCTGACCCGCACGCTGATGCTGGAGGTGCTGCGGCAAGACTACATCCGCACCGCAAAGGCGAAGGGGCTTTCCACCACTGTAATCGTCGTGCGCCACGCGCTCCGAAATGCGCTGATCCCGGTCATCACTCTAGTGGGTCTGCAAGCTGGTGCGCTGTTCGGCGGCGCGGTCATTCTCGAGCAGATTTTCGTCATTCCCGGAATGGGGCTGTTGCTGCTGGAGGCGGTGAGTTCGCGAGACTACCCCATCATTGCAGGCGTCTTCTTTGTGTTTGGTATTACGATCGTGTTCATCAATCTACTGGTCGACGTGAGCTACGGCCTACTTGATCCGAAAGTGAGGAACCGCTGATGGCCGAGATCACCGAGAGCTCGCTTGCTGTCCGTCAGCCGTCGATCAAGCACCTAAACGTTGTGTCTGAGTTCGTCTACCGTCTGTTTCGCGAGAAGCCGCTTGGTGCCGTCGGCGCGGTGATCTGTCTGATTTTCCTGTTTGCCGGCATCTTCGCGGATTTACTTGCGCCATACGGCTACAACCAGATCATGCCGATCCACCGATTAAAGCCACCGAGCTGGCAATTCTGGTTCGGTACCGACAATCTGGGCCGAGACATCTTCTCCCGCATCGTTTACGGTGCGCGCCTTTCCGTAATCATCGGTTTTTCAGCGGCCATTCTTGCGACGATCATTTCGATCGCTATCGGCATTACGACGGGCTATCTCGGCGGGCGGGTCGACATGCTGGTGCAGCGCTTTGTAGATGCCTGGATGAGCTTTCCTGATCTCGTCGTCCTGATTGTGGTTGTTGCCGTGGCGGGCCCCGGCATGCTTTCAGTCATCGTCACGCTCGGCTGCCTTTTCGGTATTGCAGGATCCCGCATCATCCGCAGCGCAGTGTTGTCGGTGTGCGAGCAAACTTACATTCATGCCGCTCAGTCGATTGGCGGCGGCACCAACCGCATACTCTGGCGGCACATCCTGCCGAACGTCATGCCGCCTGTGATCGTGCTGTTCACTACGCGGGTCGGAGCGGCCATTTTAGCCGAAGCATCGCTGTCTTTTTTAGGGCTTGGTGTCCCGCCGCCGGCGCCGTCCTGGGGCGGCATGCTCACGGGTTCCTCGCGCGACTACATGTACCTCGCTCCTTGGATGGCGCTGGCCCCCGGCATTTGCCTGACTTTAGTTGTGTTCAGCATCAACGTTTTCGGCGATGCACTACGCGATCTGCTCGATCCTCGGATGCGTGGCCATCGTTGAGCAAAAAGCTCTAGGAGAAGGAAACCATGCATATCCAACCCACCAAATTGCTACGCACAATCGCCAACTCGGGCGCGCTTAGCCTAGTGCTCGCCGCAGGCCCTACCTCCGCCCAGACCGTGGAAACTCCAAAATACGGCGGGGCTCTGGAAATCTCCACCGTCTATGCCAATCTCTCGGCACTGTCGTTCGATAGCTACGATATCAATTGGAAGCACAATCATGACACCGGAGCCGTTTACGAGCAGCTGTTTGCCGCGGATCTGTCCAAGGCCAAGTCGCGCGGTGGTCAGAATGCCTTCACATCCGACGCCTACATCCCCTCACATCTAATTCGCGGCGAGCTCGCGGAAAAATGGGAGTGGCTGGACAATCCCTTGCGAGTGAAGATCACGCTGCGCAAGGGCGTGATGTTTCCCGAAAAAACGGGGGTGATGGCGAAGCGTGAACTGGTAGCCGACGACGTAGTGTTCAGCTTTAAGCGTCTCGCAAGCAGCCCGAAAGCTAATACGTACTTCGATTTTGTCAGGAATGCACGCGCTGAAGACAAATACACGGTTGTGTTCGAGATGCCGAAGTCCAACGCTGAGTGGGACTACCGCTTCGGTTATGGGTATTACTCGGCCATTATACCTAAGGAGGTCGTAGATGCCGGCGCTTCTGACTGGAAGAACATCAACGGTACGGGTCCGTTCAAGCTGACGGATTATGTGCAAGGTAACTCCCAGACGTACGAGAAGAATCCCGACTATTGGGACAAGGAAACGATCAACGGCAAGGAGTTCAAGCTCCCCTACGTGGACAAGTTCGAATACCGCATCATTAAGGACGCGGCGACACGCGTGACCTCGCTGCGTACGGGCAAGCTGGACATCATGGAGCTGATGAGCTGGCAGGACGCCGAGCAACTCAAGAAGAGCACGCCAGCTCTCAAGTGGAACCGGTGGCTTGCAACGGAAGGCACATTTCTTTCGATGCGTGTTGACCAGAAGCCATTCGATGACGTCCGCGTACGCCGCGCGTTAAACATGGCAGTGAACAAGCAAGAGATCATCAAGACGCTCTACAACGGAAATGCGGAACTGTTCGCCTATCCTGAGGGTCCCGACTATACCGGTTATTTTCAGTCTCTCGAGGAGCAGCCTGCCAGCGTGCGGGAGCTTTTTGAGTATAATCCAGCCAAGGCCAAGAAGCTGCTCGCCGAAGCTGGATACCCGAACGGCTTCACTTTCAAAACCCAGATCAGCTCAGGCAGTCAGGAGCAAATGGATCTTCTGTCGCTCATCGCCGCCTACCTTGAGCAGGTCGGGGTCAAGGTGGAGATCCAGCCAATGGAGTATGCAGCTTTCTTGTCAGCGATGACGACAAAGACACTCGCGGCCGGCTATCTCATGGACAGCGGCCGCGTCAGCCCGCTGACGACGATCAGGAAGAGCTTCGTCACCGGCGAGACTTGGAATCCGTCGCAATGGAGCGACCCAAAGCTCGACGAGCGTATGAAAGCTGTTTACGAGGAACGGGACGAATCGAAGCGACAGTCCGAGATGCGGGCAATCACCACCGAGATACTCGACCAAGCCCCCTACATCTGGCTGCCGACGCCTTATTACTACACAGCCTGGTGGCCCTGGGTGAAGGGCTATGCAGGCGAGCTGCGAGCCGGCGCGGTACGTCCGGGCCCGATCTATGCCCGGATCTGGATTGATCAGGACCTAAAGAAGAAAATGGGATACTGAGCGAGCGCCGCAGTCACACCGAGGCAACAAGCGGCGGCGCGTTGGCCGCCGTGACTTGTGCCGTTCCGCGGCGCAGCACTCACCACAAATTTTGGAGTAGGCCTTTCAGTGAGTAAGCCGCTTCTGCAAGTGCGCCGCCTGACCACTAAGTTCGGTGACGGTCCCGGCGCGATCACAGCCGTCAACGACGTCTCGTTCGACGTCAATCCTGGCGAGACCGTCGCCATTGTCGGCGAGAGCGGCTCCGGCAAAAGCATGACTGCATTGTCCATCTTAGGGCTCGTGCCCAATCCGCCTGGTCGCATCACCGGCGGTGAGATTCTGTTCGATGGCGTCGATCTGACGAAGCTCAGCGAAAACGAGATGCGGGCCATCCGTGGCAATCGGATCGCAATGATTTTCCAGGAGCCGATGACGTCACTCAACCCGTCGCTAACCATTGGCCTGCAGATCGCTGAGCCGATCAATCTGCACAACCAAATGCCGTGGAAAAAGGCTTATGACAAAGCGAAGCAACTGCTCGATCGCGTCCGGATGCCAGATGCGCGTAGCCGCCTTGATAACCATCCGCACCAGTTCTCCGGCGGCATGCGTCAGCGTATCATGATTGCGATGGCACTTGCCTGTCAACCAAAGCTGATCATTGCCGATGAGCCGACCACTGCGCTCGACGTGACCGTACAGGCGCAGATCCTTGAGCTGTTGAAGGAACTGACGCGTGAAAGCGGGTCGGCGCTGATGTTGATCACCCATGACCTCGGCGCAGTCGCGCGCTACGCCGACCGAGTGTGTGTGATGTATGGCGGCAAGATCATCGAGACGGCCAGCGCGCTTGATCTCTACGCCAAGCCGATGCATCCGTATACGCGCGGCCTGATGGCTTCGATACCACGTCTCGACCAAGTGGCTGGACGGCGCCTGGTCCCGATCAAAGGACAGCCGCCGAGTCTCGCAGAACTGCCGACCGGTTGCGCTTTCAATCCCCGCTGCGGCGAGGTGGTCGAGCGCTGCCGACGCGAAGTGCCGGAATTGATGAAGGCCGAACACAAGCATATGCATGCGTGCTGGGTGGCGCCCCATGTCTGATGCCATGACACATGAGAAGCCACGTAGCGCCGTGAAATCTGATGTCATTCTTGACGTTCGTGATCTCAAGGTTCACTTCCCAGTCTATGGCGGGTTGCTCCAGCGCGAGATCGGTTCTGTCAAGGCTGTCGATGGTGTGTCGTTCCAGGTGTATAAGGGCGAGACGCTCGGGCTCGTCGGCGAGAGCGGGTGCGGCAAGTCGACCACTAGCTTGGCTATTCTGCGGATGCTGCCGATCACGTCTGGCGGGATTGTGTTCGAAGGGGTCGATATCACCAACTACAACCGGAGCCAAATGCGACCTATTCGCCGGCGGATCCAAATGGTCTATCAAGATCCATTCGGGTCGCTCGATCCGCGCATGACCGTCGGCGACATCATCGGTGAGCCGTTGGAGATCCATAAGCTCCACGGCAATAAGGTCGAGCGTCGCGCGCGTGTATGGGAGCTGCTCGAGATGGTCGGGCTACGACGCGACATGATCGACCGCTATCCGCATCAGTTCTCCGGTGGTCAGCGGCAGCGCATCAGCATCGCCCGCGCGCTCGCAGTCGAACCGCGTCTGTTGATCTGCGACGAGTCGGTGTCGGCGCTTGACGTGTCGATTCAGGCGCAGGTAGTCAACCTGTTTCAGGAATTGCAAGACAGACTCGACATCTCCACAATCTTCGTCGCGCACGATCTCGCTGTGGTGCGGCATGTTAGTCAGCGTATCGCCGTGATGTATCTCGGCAAGATCGTCGAGATATCCCCGCGTGACGAGATCTATGCGAACCCGAAGCATCCCTACACAAAGGCCCTGATGGCTGCTATTCCGATCCCAAACCCGCTCGTCGAGGTCCGGCGTAGCCACCAGACAATCCCGGGCGAGGTGCCGAGCGCACAGCGTCCGCCGCCGGGTTGCCGCTTCCATCCACGCTGTCCGCACGTGATGCCGATCTGCAAGGAGAAGATACCGGAATTGCTCACCGAGGGAGATGGTATGGTAGCGTGTCATTTGTTCACGTGATGGCCACTGGGCCCACGAGCGTATCGCCCGCCTCGAGCGTCAATCGTAATGCGGCCATTTGTCTCGAAATTGAGAGCTGCAGCAGCGACCCGGACTATGGCGTAGACTCGGTTTTGCCGAAAGAAATTCGCGACTTGACGAGACCCGCTGAAAAGTTAGACGGCAGATCGACTTCACCGGCGCGAAGTCTTTAGGAGTTCAACGATGCTAAGAGCAAACAGGGGCGTATGGCGAATCCATCGACGGCGACTATTCGTGCTCAAAAGCCTCACTTAGCTCCCGCGGCGCAACGAGACGATTATGAACTACGGACTAACCCTGCTTCCGCATCACCAGCACTGTTCTTGACTCCGCCGTCTTCGGGGACATGTTCGGACCACGGAGACGCGCGGTGTTCTCGGACGAGCCTAGCACGTAACGGATGCGGCAACCGTGCCGCAGAACCGGGTGGAACTCGTCAGCGTCGGTCGCGATCTGCGCGTGGTCCGAGTGGCCGCCGACCTCGCGAAAAATATCACGACGTGCCGATGACCGGGCGCCCCTATCTGAAATAGGCACTTCCGATCACCCTCGCCCACAAGGTGGCGGTCTGGTTTCCTCTATCGACCGCTTTGTGCAGGCGCTGCGCAACTCCGGGGCACTGCGGGCGCACTGGCTCCTATGGGCGACAAGGGGCTTGAGGTGCAACGCCTCTATTACGAAGAGCTTCGTCTCAATCAGCCGGTGATGACGCGGCATGTCGCGCACCACCGAATCGCGGCAGCTGTGACCATGCTCGGGCTGATCATAGGTACGCTCGGCAAGACCGCGGCGGATGTCACGATGGCGTGGGCGACCGAGTTCGGCGAAGTTGTCGGAGTCCAATTCAGCGTGCACCGGCCTCATATGGATGAAAACCAGCGCTGTCAGCGGATAAAGATTTTAGTCAATGAGAACCCTCAGCCGGCCGCAAAGTCGTCTCAAAAACGAAGGGTGAGGAGGCGGTGAGCCGACCGCAGGCGCCTGATGCAGGTTTTTTCGCGGCGATCTTGGCCGCGCACGCAATTGCCGCAGTCGGTCAAGCCGAAGGGGGCCGCAGGGGCAGGAGTGCTAGGGGCGCCGGGGAGGGAAGCGGGTCGATGCCGGGCACGAACAATGCCTTTGTGGAGGTTTTAGGCGTTCAGAAGACCCACGATGGCGAAACGCTGGTCGTTGAGGATCTCAGGACATCGCAAGGGGGGAGTTTCTGACGATGCTGGGGCCGTCAGGCTCCGGCAAGACCACGACCCTGATGATGCTCGCCGGCTTCGAGGCGCCCACCCAAGGCTCGATCCTGCTGGCGGGACGCTCGATCGGTAACATGGCGCCGCACAAGCGCGACATCGGTATGGTGTTCCAAAATTACGCGTTATTTCCCCATATGACCGTCGAGGAGAACCTTGCCTTCCCCCTGAAGGTCCGTAAGCTTGGGAAGCTGGAGCGAGAGGCGAAGATCAAGCGGGCGCTCGACATGGTTCGTCTGGGCGCCTATGGCGGGCGCCGGCCGGCCAGCAACAGCGCGTCGCGCTCGCCCGCTCGTCTTTGATCCCAAGCTCGTGCTGATGGACGAGCCGCTCGGCGCGCTGGACAAGCAATTGCGCGAGCACATGCAGCTCGAGATCAAGCACATTCACGAGGATCTCGGCGTCACCGTGGTTTATGTCACGCACGATCAGGGTGAGGCGTTGACGATGTCGGACCGCATCGCCGTGTTCAACGACGGGGTCATCCAGCAACTCGCCCCGCCAGCCGAACTCTACGAGCGGCCGCAGAGCGCTTTCGTCGCCCAGTTCATCGGCGAGAATAACCGGCTGCGTGGCAATGTCGTGGCGGTGAATGCCGCGACTTGCCTTGTGGAGATTCCGGGCGCCGGCAACGTGCAGGCTCTGGCCGTCAATGTCGACGCGGTTGGCCGGTCGACGGTGCTGTCGTTGCGGCCGGAGCGGATTAAGTTGAACCCGGCGCCAGGCTCGCTACGTCTCGGCGCGCAGGTTGCGGAAGTGATCTATCTGGGCGACCACGTGCGTATCCGGATCTCAGTCTGCGGCCATGATGATTTCGTGGTCAAGCTGCCGAATTCGGAAGGCTCGGTGCAGGTCGAGCCTGGTGCGGTGATCACCATCGGCTGGAAAACTGAGATTGTCGGGCGCTCGATGCGCCGTGATGGACGAGCGGGAGTTCGCGTGCGCAGGCTTCGTCTGTTTTCGGCAGCGCTGCCTTCTTCAAGGGGCGTGGCATAGAGGGGAGAGGTTTAATGATGAGAAAGTTGTCGATCGTCGCGAGCGCGCTTTACGCGGGCATGATGGCGCCGACGCATCAGCCGGAGCTCAGAACAAACCCAATGTCATCGAGCTCTCAATCACAGACATTCAGCAGACTTACGCCTCAAAGAAGTTTACTGCCGAAGAGCTGACGCGTGCGTTCCTGGACCGGATCGCCCGTTACGAACCCGTCATACAACGCATTCGTCACCACGAACCCGTCCGCGCTTGATGACGCAAAGGCAATCGACAGGCGCTTGGCGTCCCGAGAGAAGTTGGGGCCGTTAGCTGGAGTTCCAGTCGCAATCAAGGAATCAATGGACGCCGCTGGGCTGCCATCAACTGCCGGGTGGCGAAAGCTGAGTAGCCGAGCAGGAGATGTCGATCTCATCCCCGCCTCTGACGCCTCAGTGGTTGCTCGCCTGAGAGCCGAGGGTGCCATCATACTTGGCAAGACGAACATTCCAGCTTTCAGCAATGATGACACCCGCGCGAACACGAGTTGGGATGGTCCGACTTACAACGCCGTCAATTGCGATCTGGCTCCGGGTGCCAGCAGCAGCGGAACGGCAACCGCCGTCTCGGCAAGTTTCGCCGTAATCGGCCTAGTGGTTCATCACAGTGATTTTGACGTTTTGATACCGAGCCAATCGAGGATGGGCAAGTTTTCGGGCGGCAAGAGAATCTCGATGCTTCGTGGGACGCCGGGCCGGCGGCGAATGAAGCCGTTCCGTTCGAGGGTGACGATCATCTGGTGGACAGACGGCGGGCTGACGCGGAAATGGCGCTGGATGTCGGCTTCGGCGGGCGGCTGTCCGAACATGTACGAATAGGTGTGGATGAACGCGAGATAGTGACCTTGCTTCTCGGTCAAGCGCGCGCCTGATTTTTGACTCATCGCTGGATTCGTCCCGGCCTCCGACAAGGAGGCGAAGCATGAATGTACGTTATCGGGTCGAATTGAGCCAAGCCGAGCGGGACGAACTGACGGCGATGCTCGGCGGCGGCAAGCATGCCGCCCGCAAGCTGAAGCGGGCGCAGATTCTACGGGCGGCCGATGCCGGCAACTGCGACGCGGAGATTGTCCGAACGGTCCGGGTCAGCCTTTCCACCGTCGGCCGGACCAAGCGTCGCTTCGTGGAAGGCAATCTGGAGCGGGCCTTGAGCGAGGAGCCGCGTCCGGGCGCGGAACGCAAGCTGACGGGCAAGGAAGAGGCCCTGCTGGTGGCGACGGCATGCGCCACGCCGCCCGCCGGCCGCAAACGCTGGACGCTGATGCTGCTGGCCGACGCAATGGTCAAGTTCACCGATCACGACAGCCTGTCGGGCGAGACCGTGCGCCGCCGGCTGGCCAAGAACGACCTCAAGCCGTGGCGCAGGGACATGTGGTGCATTCCCTGTGTTGACGGTGAATACGTCGCGCGCATGGAGGACGTTCTCGATCTCTATGCTGAAGCGTCGGATCCCGAGCGGCCGCTGGTTTGTTTCGACGAGACCCCCGTCCAGCTCATCGGCGAGGTGCGTCAGCCGATCCCGGCCCAACTGGGACAGCGCGAGCGCTACGATTACGAGTACCGTCGCAACGGTACCGTCAATCTCTTCGTCACCTTCGATCCGCATCGGGGCTGGCGCAACGTCAAGGTTACCGATCGCCGCGCCGCCGTAGACTACGCGCTTTGCATGCGCGAACTCGTCGACATCCATTATCCCGATGCCGCCTGCATCCGTGTCGTGCAGGACAATCTGTCGATCCATACCGCCGGCGCGCTGTATCAAGCATTTGTACCCGCCGAGGCCCGCCGCATCCTGCGTCGCCTTGAGTTCCACTACACTCCGAAACACGCCAGCTGGCTCAATATGGTCGAGTGCGAGATCAGCGTGTTGCAGCGCCAGTGTCTCAGCCGCCGCATCGACGACCCCAAAAGGCTCCGGAAAGAGATCGCAGCATGGCAACGGCAGCGAAACAAAATGCGAGGCCGTATCAAATCGATGTTCACAACCGACAAAGCCCGCGCCAAACTCGGGAGCGTCTATCCCGCGACCGCCAAAGAGTCAAAATCACTGTGATGAACCACTAGCCGAGGAGACAGGCGGCTCGATCCAGAATCCGGCTGCCGCTCAAAGCCTGGTCGGCGTGAAGCCAACCTTTGGCCTCGTATCCAATGCCGGCGTCGTTCCGCTTGCGGGAAGCACTCGCGATGTTGTCGGGCCTCACGCAAAGACCGTCCGCGATGCAGCTATCGTTCTTGATGCTCTTGCTGGCTACACGCCAGAGGACCCGAAGACCATCGCCTCCTTCGGAAACATTCCGGAGGGGGGATATGCCGCTGGCCTGAACGAAGCGACCCTGAAAGGAAAGCGCATCGGCCCGTACGGTCCTGGTTGGCGAAATCAGGATCTCACGGCGGAAACTAAGAAGCTCTATCAGAGTGCCGTTGCAGAGCTTGAGGCGCGCGGGCGAAAGATCGTCTCGGACCCGTTCGCCGGATCTGGCTTCGCGGATCTGGCTCGTCTACGCGATGGCTTCGATACCTGTACCTTGCTGACCGGCGAACCGACATGATCCTTGTCGGCGGAGCCAACGTTTATCCCGCCGAGGTCGAGGCGGCGATCGATGAGCACCCGCTGGTGTTGTCAAGCGCTGTGATCGGCCTGCCACACAAGGACTTGGGCTCGTCCATTCACGCCATTGTTCAGGCCCGCCGGGGCTAACCCGAGGTGCTGCTAGCGCATCTCGCCGAAAGGCTGGTGACTTATAAGCGTCCCCGCACCATCGAATTCGTTGAGGAGCCTTTGCGTGACGAGGCAGGCAAGGTACGCCGTACCCAGTTGCACGACGAGCGTATCGCCCGCATGAAGTCGCTCGAGAGCCAAACGTAATCGGGTCGTCTCTTTCAAGAAAAAGGCGGATTGTAGAAGCGAGCCAGCGAAGGCATGGATGCGGTTTCTGCCGACGCTACTCGCGATATGGTATCAACCGCTTAGGTTTCCGAAGCTAACCTAAATTCTGCCTAGTGCTGATCGGCCGGAGCGAAGTGTTGCAGCCCTTAAAGGAGCGAAAAGCTCACCGTGGGTGCGGCAAAGACTCGCTAGCTAGCACTTCGCATGCAAGCGTTGTTAGGTCGAACTAACCGTGCTTCGGCAACCCTGCGGTGGTCACGATGCAGACTTTTCAGGAGGATGGGATGGGACTGTTGGACGGCAAGGTGGCGATCGTCACCGGAGCTGGCGGTGGGCTCGGTGAATCTTATGCAAAGCTGTTCGCCAAAGAGGGGGCGGCGGTTGTCGTCAACGATCTTGGCAGCACGCTGGATGGCGTCGGCACGAGCCCCGCCGCTGAGAAAGTGGTGGCGGAAATCATAGCGGCAGGTGGGCGCGTTGTGGCCAATGGTGACGATGTATCCACGCCGGCCGGCGGAGAAAATACTCTCAGGACCGCGATCGATGCTTTCGGCCAGATCGACATCGTGATCTGTAATGCAGGCATCTTACGGGTCCGGACATTTGGGAAGATCTCGGAGGAGGACTGGGATCTCGTTGTTAAGGTTCATCTGAAAGGGACCTACTGCTGCACGCTACCAGTTTGGAGGTGGCTCAGAGACAGTGGCCGGCCAGGCGTTATCAATATGACGTCCTCAACGTCAGGACTGTTCGGGAATTTCGGCCACGCTAGCTATGGGGCGGCCAAAGCCGGAATCTATGGCTTGATACACGTTCTCTCCATCGAGGGCCGTAAGTATGGCATTCGCGTTATGGGCGTGGCACCAAACGCGATTACGCGGATGTGGGCGGACATTCCAGGAATCAGCCAGATCCCATCCTTAGTCCCGAGAACATTGCTCCGGGCGTGCTATTCATGGCCTCGGAGGTGGCGGCGGATCATTCGGGCAAGGTTCTGATCTTCCCCCGAAAAAGTGGACGGGTTTAGGCTGCTTTTGGCTCCATCTCCATCGGGGCGAGATACCCGATGGCGGAATGGAGCCTGGTTCGGTTGTAGAAGCCCTCGATGAAGATATCGCGCTGGGCCTCGGCGCGAGTCTTGAAGTTGCGATGATGAACGAGCTCGGTCTTCAGGGTATGGAAGAAGCTCTCCATCGGGGCATTATCGTAGCAATCAGCCTTGCGGCTCATCGATGCGGTGATGCCGGCGCCCGCGAGCGCATCGCGATAAGCGTGTGAGGCATACTGGGCGCCGCGATCGGAGTGGTGGATCAATCCAGCCTGCGGCCGCTGTTGCTGGATGGCCATCATCAGTGCCGCGGATGCGAGTTCGACCTGCATATGATCCCGCATGGCCCAGCCGACGATCTTTCGGCTGAACAGATCCATGACGGTCGCCAGATACAGCCATCCCTCTGCGGTCGGGATATAGGTGATATCGGCGAGCCAGACCCGGTTCGAGGCGGGAGCCGTGAAGTCGCGCGCGATCAGGTTCGGTGCGATCGGCAGGTCGTGACGGCTGTCGGTGGTGCGCACACGGCGCGGCCGCGCCATGATGGCGCGGATACCGTGCCGCTGCATCAGCCGTTCGATCCGGCCACGGCTGGCGCCACGATCCTGCCTGCGCAAGACGGCATGGACGCGGGGACTGCC
>NZ_JAVAYN010000043.1:0-17026 GCF_054863025.1 Bradyrhizobium sp. 23AC | reverse complement strand
CCCGAACCGGAGGGGACACCGCTCGCCGCCGGCGCAACGCCGGCGCGGAAGGTGATGGTCTTGCCGTTCACGGTCAGGGTGTCGCCGTCGGCGGGCTGGGCGTTGCCGGCCAGGCCGCTGGCGCTCGTGCCGTTGGTGGCGATCAGGGTGATGGTACCTTCCAGGGTCGTGGTACCGCCGGCGCCGGTCGTTGCGCCAGTGCTTGCGAAGACGCCGATGCTGGCGCCGAGCGTCGTGGTGCCCGTCGCTGCCGTGGTGCCGCCGGCCGCGCCGCTATACAGCACGTTGCTGGATGCGGTGGCGCTGGCATAGGAGGTCGTGCCACGCAGGTCGGCCGCCGTCGCACCGGAGATGGTGGCGGAGACGTTCGACTTGGTGGAATAACCGACGGTGGTCTGCAGCGCCTGGTTGGCGATCGACTTGGCGCTGTCGATCAGCTTCTGCAGCGAGGTGATGCCGGTGTTGGCAGCCTGCAGCACCTGCACGCCGTTGGCGATACCGTCGAGCAGATTGTTGATGTCGCTGGCGCGGTTATCGAGCGACTGTGCCGTGAAGAAGTTGGTGGGATTGTCCAGGGCCGAATTGACGCTCTTGCCGGTCGACAGACGGTTCTGCGTGGTGGCGAGAAGATCAGCGGTGGACTGGAGGGAGAGCAGGTTCTGGCGAACCGACGCGGAGAGGACGATGCCTGACATAACTCTGTTACCTTTCTGGTAAACGACGCAACTGTTACTCGTCTGCTTGGATCGAGAGTGACCCAGCGACCGGCGGACCGTGGCGCCGAGACCTCTAACGAAACATGAAATGAAATCCGTGCCTTTGCCGGGTTTCGCGTGATTCGGCCGGGGACGCCGCGCAAGATCGCCGCGCAGCCGCAAGGGTACGACCTTGAAAATATTGCGGTTTCCCGCGTGAACGGCGGGAATTTACAGGTCGTTAACTAATTCCGAGCGAGAATCACGTCTTAATAGGCCGCAACGAGCGCTCGGTTACGAAAGCGTTGATGGAGAACAGGCAATGGCCCTCAAGGTCGAGCTCAGACCACACGAACGCATCATCGTCGGCAACTGCGTGATTACCAACACGGACCAGCGCGCGCGCCTCCTGATCGACGGCGACAACGTGCCGATCCTGCGCGAGCGCGACATCCTCACGCCGGAGACCGCGGATTCGCCGGCGAAGCTCGTCTATCTGGCGGTCCAGCTCATGTACATTTCGCCGGATCCGCAGAGCCAGCACGGCACCTATTTCAACCTGGTGCGCGATATCGTCACCGCGGTGCCGAGCGCCTGGCCGATCATCGAGGGCATCAACAACAACATCCTGAACGGCGACCTCTACCGGGCGCTGAAGGATGCCCGCAAGCTGATCGCCTATGAAGAGAAGCTGCGGAGCCAATTCGAGGCCACCCATCCCCAGACGGAAGCGGCCAAGGACGTGAGCTCCGCCGCCTGACCGCGCGCGTTCGCGCGGCCGCGCCACGCGAACGACCCAGTCCGCAAACGACAACGGCCCCGGATCGTCTCCGGGGCCGTTGTCGTTTCAGCCATGCACCAGTGCTATTGCGCCGCCAGCGGCGGTGCCTCGACCTCGATCATCCCGTCGCCGCACCGCCGGCCGCCGAACTCCAGCACAGCCGCGACCAGCGCATCGATATCCGCCTCCTCGGTGCGGTGATTGACGATCGCGGCGCGGATCGCAAACCTGCCGCCCAGCGTCGTGCTCGAGGGCGCTGCTATTCCGGACTCCTGGATATCGGCGACAATCTCGCGATTGACCGCATCATCGGCACGATAGCGGAAGCAGACGATGTTGAGGTTGACCGGCGCCAGCAATTCCAGCCGCGGTTCGGCCATTACGCGGGCCTCCAGATATTTCGCCAGCGCGCAGCTTCTCGTGATCGTCGCCCCCAGTCGATCGGTGCCGAATGTCTTCAGCGTGAACCACGTCTTCAGCGCACGGAAGCCGCGCGACAGATCGGGGCCGAGATCGCAGGGCCAGACTGCGCCCGCCGCAAGCCCTCTCGCCTCGCGGCGCAGATAGGCCGCGGGCTGCGCAAAGGCCTGCCGATGCTGCTCGCCTTCGCGCACCAGCAGGAAGCCGGCGTCGTAAGGCACCTGTCCCCATTTGTGGAAGTCGAGCGCAATGGAATCTGCGAGCTCAATGCCGCCGAGCAGCGGCGCGAGCTCGGGCGAGAAGATCGCAAGCGCACCGAAAGCACCGTCGACGTGAAACCAGATCCCCTCCTCGCGGCACAGTTCCGCGATCGCCTTGAGGTCGTCGATCGCACCAATGTCGACCGTGCCGGCAGACGCCACGACAAGGAACGGCTTGAAGCCGACCTCGCGATCGATTGTGATTTGCGCACGCAGCGCTGCTACGTCGATGCGATGATCGGCATCGACGTCGACCTTGCGCAGCGCATCGGTGCCGAGCCCGGCAATGTCCATCGCCCTGGAGACGCAGCCATGCGCGGCCTGCGACGTATAGGCCGTCAGCACCGCACCGTCATTGCCGATGCCGTATTGCCGCGCCAGCGTGCCCAGCGCAGCCGTGCGCGCCACCAGCACCGCCATCAGATTGGCCATCGACGTGCCCGTGACGAAGATGCCGCTCGCGCTGTCCGGAAACGCGAACAGGCGGCGCATCCAGTCGACGATCTGGCGTTCGACCTCGATCGGCATGTGGTCGCGTCCGCCGAGATTGGCATTGAGGCCGGCCGCGAGCATGTCCGCGATCATGCCGACCGCGGTGCCGCCGCCATGTACCCAGCCCATGAAGCCGGGATGGACGTTGCCGGTCGCATAGGGCGCGACGTGATCGGCGAATTCGCGATAGACCTCGGCGAGGTCGCTCGCCTCGCGCGGCACGTCGGCCTTGAAGGCCGCGCGGGTCGCATCGGGAATCGGCTGCCAGACCGGGCGCGCCCGAACGTTGGCGATGCCGTCGATCGCATCGTCGAGCATGCGATGGGCGAGCGCGCGAAATTCACTCCAGTCCTGCGGGTCGAGCGAGGTGCGCGCGACGGAGCTTTGCGCGTTGCGGATGATCTCGTTCATGCTGCACTCCCCTCGCCTGCTCTTGCATGCCGCGACAGCATCGCCGAGAATGCCGCAAAGATCCTGCGCATCTGTGGCGGCTTGTAAGGAAACACGACCGGCGAATCCATGTTGTGCACGACGGCGGTGTTGTCGGCCTCGAACACCAGGAGTTCGCCGTCCTGGTTCTCGGCGCAATCGACGATGAAATAATCGAGGCCGACACGCCTGCTCATCTCATCGAGCGCGCGTCCGTGGCGCGCGGCGAAGGCGTGATCGAAGTCGCGCATGAAGATCGCTTCTTCTGCCCGCTTCTCCTCGCTGAACGCCATGTAGGCGTTGAGATACCAGATGTCCCAGCGGTCGGCGATCGCCATGTGACAGGCGTAGGGTTTGCCGTCGACCATCGCGAGACGATATTTGCGGTAGAGCCCGTCGCGGTTCGCATAGTCGACGAAGCGTGCGACGAAGAAATCCCGCTCATCACGCTCGGCAAGATAGGCTGCGAGCGCGGCCGCATCGTCGAGCTTCGCGAGTCCGACGCCGGCATGCGAGCCGCGCGGCCGCGCGATCATCGGAAAGCGCAGTTCAGCCGCGATGTCGCGGCAGGCGATCTGCCCTCGCGAAAGATCCGACAATTGCCCGCGCGCCGCGTGGATGGTCGCGGGAATGTCGAGACCCGGCACGCCGGCCAGTAGCCGATGCAGCTTGTCGCGATCGAGGTTGCCGATGCGATCGGGACGATTGAGCAGCGGCCGCGGCCAGTGCGGCGCGGCCTTCTCGATCGAGGCGAGCGCCTCGCGGCATTCCTCGGAATCGGAGGCGACCACGATGGCAACGTCGTGCTCGGGCAAATTCTCGGGCAGACCGACGCCCTTGACAACATAGAGCGTCAACAGCTCGATGTCGAAGCCTTCGAGCAGAAAATCGATCGGCGTGTTGCCGCCCATGTCGATGTCGGCTGCTAGCGCGAGCACGCGCAAGCCCGGCTTCGGAGCAGCGCTCGGCGTGCGAAACAATTGGTGGAAGGACAGCACCTCCGACTGGATCGCAAGTCCCCGATCCTTGTCGCCGAGAAGCTGGGTGATCAACGACAGATCCAGCCCTTCGCCCGCCAGTGCGGTCCCGGCCGCGATCCGCGCCAGCAGCTGGTCGCGCAACGGATGCAGGTCGACACCTTCGAAGGCCTGGCGCGTCAGCTGCGCAAAGCCGATGCGATCGGCGTAGTTCGCCGCGGTCATGCGAAGCGGCGCGGAAACCGGATGCTGCATCTCACACCTCGAACGCGGAGTTTACCGGCGCAGCCGCGACCGCGCCACGGTCGAGCAGCAGCTCGATCTTTACCAGGACATGGGCTATGCGATCGAGAATTTGCTGCACGTTGCGTTGCGCCTGCGCCATGTCTGGCGACCAGGCCTCGGTCACGAGCCGTGCGCCGACACAGAGGCGCAGCACCGCCTGCGGTGCCTCGTCCTGCCGCTCCAGTCGGACCGGCTGGCCGATCAGGCAGCGCTGCACGGCGAGCTGCCGGTCCGCCGCACTGCCGCCAATCGCCTCGTTCATGTCACGCGCCAACGCGCGATGAACGGCCGCGGTCTCGGCGATCGAGACCGGCTTGCCGTCGCGCAGCAAGATGAACGGAAAGATCGTGGTTTGTGCAAATTCCTCATCATCCACGCCGGCGGTCCCGATCGCGGATGGGACGGGGCGAAGCGACGGCGACAGCGCGATCATGCTGTCGATGCCGGCGGCGAGCTCGGCGAGTATCTCCGCGCGGAAAGCCCCGGGCACCGTGTAGTAGCGGCCGATCTCGGCCAGCGCCGCTTCCCAGCGCAGCCATTGACCGAAGTTCGGACGGCGTTCGAAGCGCGAACGCAGCGCCGTCCAGGCCACCGGCCAATCGCAACGGCCGGCATAGTCGAAGATACCAGGCGCAATCCCCTCGACCCGGTCGAGCGACCGCGAAAGGCCCTTCGGCACCAGCACCGCGCCGCTGAAGGCGGGCCCACCGAAGAATTTCGAGCCTGTCATCAGCACCATATAGCCGCGGTCGAGATAGGAGCGCAGCCGGCGGCGGCCGAGCCGGGCCTGACAGGCGTCGACGACGATCTGCACCTTGCGCGGCCAGCGCCGCGCGATCTCGTCGAGACAGGCCGCGCTCGGTGCGCGCCAGCCGAGCTTCGATGCATCCATGATCTGGAGCAGCACGGGCGCGCCTTGCGCGACCGTGGCCTCGATCGCATGCAGCACCGCGGCATCCGCGTCCGCGCGCATCGCAATTCCGGGGCCGAGCAGCGGCAGCGCAACACTGGCGCCGGCGAGCCCCGCAACCGCACCGTCCTTGCGAACCGCAAGGCCGCTCGCCGTCGTGGAGCTGAAATGGTGCCCGCGGGCGGTGTGGATCGTCCCGCTTCCGGTTTGGTCGGCGCCGACCACGATCGTCACCGGCGGCGCCCCGAGCACCGCGCGCGCCAGGAACAGGGCGTGGAGCTGGGAGTCGGTGCCGGAGGGCGAGAACACGACGTCGACGCGCGGCGAGAGCTGGAGATGGCCGCGCAGCTCGTCCCGCATGTCCTCGCAGCGCGCATCGAAGGCGATCTCGACCTCGTCGAACAGGCACTTGTGCATCAGCTCTTCGCGCGCCAGCGCGGCACGGTCGTAAGCGGTTTGCGAGATCGTCGATGCGGTCGAGGAGGCGAAATTCCAGATCTCCGGCTCCGGCGAAGCCGCGCAGCCATAGCCGTTGACGCGATCCCTGGCGTCGAGCGCCAGCCGCGGGTCGCCGCCGGAGACGAGCAGCGTGTCCAGAGGTGTGAAGAGATCGCGCAGGCGATAACGCGAGCCGCCGTCGGGGGCGCGCTCCTGACCTGACAGACGGGATGCGCCGGCGCTCATCCCGGAAGGCTCACGCCGCATCGGCCGCTGCCGCCGGCGCAAATTGCGAGGCGATATCGCCGTGGAACACCGACGGCCCGACGTGATCGAGCGAGCTCTGGATGTCGGCCCAGATCTCGCCGCCGATAGCGGTCCAGCGCTTGCAGAAGGCGAAGTCCTCGGACAGATACGTGCCGGTCGCCGGATCGATCATGCATTCGAACAACGCAAACCGGTTCTGGCTGGCCGCCAGCGTGTCGTGCGAATGCTCGCGGAAGAACTGCAAGGCCGCATAGTCCGGATGACGGCACATCGCCTCCAGCGCCTGGCGCCGGATCATCAGGAAGCCCGTGCCGGCATAGCGCACGCGGGTGAAGCCGTTGACGACGACGATGCGGTCGGGGTCCTCGATCTCGAGCACGTAGTCGAGCGAGGCGGCCGGCACGTCGGTGCGGCCCGACTGGATCGCCCGCGCGGCCTTGTCCCAATTGACCCGCTTGATCGGATAGCAGCCGGCGACGACGTCAGCGCCGCATTCGATCAGCCGGAACACCTGCTCCGGCTTGAAGCCGATATCGGCGTCGATAAACAGGAAATGTGTCGCCTTGGGATCGTCCAGGAACATCGCGACTAGATTGGCCCGCGCGCGGGTGATCAGCGCATCGCCGTCGCGCAGCAGTACCTTGAGCTCGAGATTGGACATGCCGTGCACGGCCCGCTGCAGCGCGAAGATCGAGCTCGCATAGATGCTCGACACCTGACCGCCGAAGCACGGCGTTGCCACCACCAATTGCATCCTGTCCGACATCGGCAGCTCCGCCCCGCTCCAATCCTCACCAAGAGGTAAAGAGGCATGGTTAACGGCGCCTTAACGCATCCTTACAGGAACTTGACGAGCGAGAGCTGCGCGAGGTTCGAGGTCACCTGATAGGACGCCTGAAGCGCGTTCTGCAGCGCCAGGAGCTGGCTCGCGACCTGGTCGGGCGGGGCCGATTCCGCCTGGTCGATGATGGTCTGGAGCTGCGCCTTGGCCTGGGTCTGGCGCGTGCTCGCGTCCTTCATCGTGTTCTGGGCCATCGCGATGTCGGTCTGGATGTCCTCGATGCGCTGCTGGCCGGGCTGCTGGGTCAGCGCCTGGGTCGTGCGCAGGCTCAGCGCGGCGACCTGTCCGCCCGAATACTGCCCGGTCGGCGAGGTCGAGAAGGTCCCGAACACCGCGATTGCCTGCAGCTGCCGGCGGATCGCGTCCTCGTTCGCCTGGGCGCCGTACTGCACCGTGACGGAATCGTCGACCCGCGCCATCGCGGTGGAGCGCGCCGAGCCGGGCCCGTCATTGCCAAGGTACCATTCCACGGTGGTGGCCGAGCCGTTGACCAGCGTCGTCGCCGAGCTCGCGGGCGAGGAGCCGACGCGGAGCGGCGGCTGCGTGGCGGTCACCGGCGTCGAGGCAAAGCCGAGCGAACCGAGCGCGCCGGTATTCGAGCTCGTGATGGTCAAGCTCGCCGCATCGTCGGTGTTGATCGTGATCGAACCGCCATGGATTGTCGACGGCTTCGACGTCCCCGTGATCGCGTCGATCTTGCTCATCAGCGTCTGGATGCTGTCGCCGACGTTGAGCTGGTTGCCGGTCGCGCCCGAGGCCACGAAGGTCAGCGTGGTGCCGTTGACGGTGATGGTATCGCCCGCCACGAAGCCCGGCGAGATCGAGTCGGTGGGGCTGGCCCCGGATAGCGCCGTTGCACCGCTGATCGGCACGGTCGGGCCGGCCTGGCTGGTCTTGGGCGCGCCGATCGCAGAGCTCGCGGTGTTGAAGAAATTGTCGCCAGCGGTAACCGCGGATGCTGCCACCAACGAGGTGCCCGCGAGCTTCTTGATCGCGGTGTTCAGCGCCGTGTTGAGATTCGTCGCGGTGTTGGCCGGGTTGACGGGGGTGCTTGCGTCGATCGCGAAGCTGCCCACCGGGGTCGGCGTAGCCGTCGAGGCGGTCAGGTCGATCTGCTCGGTCGAGCCGTCCGGCAAGGTGAACTGAACCCTGAGCTTGTCGCCGTTGTTCGGATTGACGCCGTTGAGATTGACCGAGAACGACACCGGCGAGCCGCTCGGACCGGTGATGGTCGCGCCCGTCAGTGTCGAGGAGACCGCCGCAATCTTCAGACCGAACGGCGAACCGGCAACGTCCTCGGACACCTGTATCGCGCCCGACGGCAGCGTCGTCTGCACCAGACGACCCATTCCGTCGCCGAGGTCGGCGGCCTGGCGCTCCGCCATGACGGTCTTGAACCCCGCCTGGGTCGTGGTGCCGTTGATGATGTCGCCGGCATCCGCAACCGACTGCGTGCCGATGGCGGTTCCGGAGAACAGATAGCGGTTGCCGGTCTGCGTGTTGAGCACGCCGACCATCGAGCCGAACTGGGCGGCAGCGGTGTTCTGCGCGATGGTCTGGCCGTTGACGTTGAGATCCTGCGCGGTGTTGGCCGCGCCCGTCTGCACCGTGCTGCGGATCTTGGTCAGCGACTGCAGCGCCGTATTGGCGAGGTTGATGCTGACATTGACGTTGGTGATCGTGTCGGTATAGGCGGCGATGTTGGAGAGCTGCGCACGCCCGGCGATCGCAAAGCCCTCGTTGGTGCCCATCCCGGAATAGTTCTGCGACAGCTTGCCGGTCGAGAGCTGCGTCGACAGGTCGGTGAGCTGCTGATTGATGTTGCGGATCTGCGAGCCGAGAACCGACGAGGAGTAGTTGATGCTGCTGATCGACATGTTTCAGAGCCCTGTTACTTGTTACACTTGAGCCTGGATCAACGTGTTCATCATGCTCTGCACCACCGACATGACGTGAGCGTTGGCGGCATAGGCATTCTGGAGCTGGATCAGGTTAGACATCTCGGAGTCGAGGTTGACCTTGGCGGTCGAGTCGAACTTGGCCTGCAGCGTCGAGACCACGACACTCTGGCCCTGCTGGAGCTGGGTGGCCTGGGTCGAGGCGTTGGCCTGGATGCTCAGGAATTGCTGCAGGTAGTTCGAGACGCTGCCGCTGAAGGGCTGGTTGGCCGAACCGAGGCCGGTCGTCGGCGAATAGGAGAACACCGCCGAAGTGAGCTGCGCGTAGAGATAGTCCGAACGCGTGGTGTCGCCCGCGGGGGTCACCGGCGAAGTGCTGTAGACCGACATCCTGGTCGGGTCGGCGGCCAGCTGCGTGTTCACCTTGATGCGTCCGGCAAGGCCGGTCAGCTGCGAGCCCGAGGATGTGATCGCGCCGGTGTAGAGCGCCTGCCCGCCGTCGGTGAACACGGCCAGTTGCGGATTGCCCGAGGTCAGCGACGAGATCGTCTTGCTGATCGAGGCCGAATTGACCTTGGCGAGCCCGGAATTGTCGTCCGTGACCCGCAGCGTCGTGGCGCTTGCCGGCGCTGGCGCCGCGGAGAAGCTGAGATGCGAGGTCGAAAGCGCGGTGTTGAGCGCCGAGGCGATCGCGCCCATGCCGCCGGAAAAGTTCACGCCGATCTGCATCGGGTTGGCGTTGGTCGCATTCTGCAGCGGCAACGCCGCCGGGTCGGTCACGTTCACCAACCTGATCTGGCGCTGGGTGTTGGTGGCCGTGTCGGTGTAAGTGAAGGTGGCGGTGTTGCCCGGCAACGCACCGCCAAGGTCGATGTCGAAGCCGGCGGGCGGACCCGACACCGTGCTGCCGGCCGTGGTCTTGTCGGACAATGCGCTCGACATCGTCGCGGCGAGCTGGTCGATCTGGTTCTGGGCCTGCACCAGCGTCTGGTCGCGCAGCTTAAGATCGGCCGCGATCTGGCCCGACGAGACCACGTTGTTGGCGACGACGTCGACCTTCGAGCCGTTCGGCAGCACGATGTTGAGCGCGCCGACGCCCGACTTGGCCGGATCGATGTTGTAGAGCGAGGTCGCAGACATCGCGCCGGCGGAAGCAAAAGTGAATTGCGAGGCGAGCCCGGCGCCGACCAGCTGGATGCCCGTCGTGGTGTACAGGTTGGCCTGGTTCGATCCGTCGGTGGTGACGCGGACGTCGACATATTTCGACAGCGTGTTGATGGCCTGGTCGCGCTGGTCCATCAGCGTCGCGGCCGAGGGGTCGTTGGCCGACAGGCCCTGCAGCTTGGAGTTAATGGTGGCGACCTGCTGCATGGCAGCGTTCGCGGCCTGCGCCGAGGTGCCGAGATCCTGCTCGACGTTGGAGCGCAGCGACTGGATGCCCTTGGTGGTGACGTTGAGCTGCGTGGCCAGCGCCTGCGCCGCACCGAGGGCAACCGTTTGCGCCGACGACGCGCCCGAGCTGGTCGACAGCGCCTGCAGCGCCGTGGTGAAATTGTTCAGCGCGGTTTCGAGCGTGCCGCTGTTGCCGGGCGTGCCATAGACACTCTGAAGCTGCTTCAGAATGTTGGCCATCTGGTCGGCGTAACCACCGCCGCCGGTCTCGGTGCGCAGCTGGTTCAGCACAAAGGTGTCGAGCTCCCGGCTGACGCCGGTCGTCATCGCCGTCGAGCCGAAATCGCCGGTGGTGACCTCGATCTGGTTCGGGCTCTGGACGACGTAACCCGGCGTCTGCGAATTCGCGACGTTCGAGGAGACGATCGAGAGCGCGGCCTGGTTGGCACGCAGACCGCTCATCGCACTGGCGAGGGCTGAACTCAAACCCATGTTACTTGCCGCCTTTGGTTACGTTACGCGCCGATCAGCGCAACACGTTCAGAAGGTCCTGCACCATCGAATTCGCGGTCGTGATCACCTTGGTGTTGGCCGAATAGGCCTGCTGGGTCACGATCAGCTTGGTGAATTCGTCGGCGATGTCGGTGTTGGAGCCTTCCAGCGACGAGCCGCTGATGCTTCCCGATGCACCGTCGATCGCGGCGCCAGACTGTTCGGTCGCGGCATACGCGCCACCATCCATCGCCTTCAAATAGTTGGTGCCGTTGAAGTGCGACAGCGAGACTTGGGCGAGGTTGAGGTTCTGGCCGTTCGAGAAGGTGCCGACCACGAGGCCGCTGTTGTTGACCGCGACCGACCGCAACTGGCCCGCGGCGTAGCCGTTCTGCGTGATGGTGTTGATGGTCACGGCGCCCGACGTGCTGGCATATTGCGTCAGGCCGCCGGTCGAGATGTTGAAGGCGACGGAGCCGAGCGACTGGCCGCTGACGCTGACATTGTTGATGGTGATGCCGGAGCCGGCCGGCGTGGTCAGCGAGCCGTCGGAAGCGAAGGTGAAGGCCTGGCCCGTATTGACCCAGCCGACCGTGGTGCCGGTCGCGTTCGGATCAGTCTGGTAGAACAAATTCCAGCTGTCGGAATGACCAGCGCCCAGCGAGGCACTGTCGGTCTTGGCCCAGCGCAATTGCAGGTTCACCGGCGTACCGGCAGCGTTGTAGGCGGTCACCGCGCCGCCGCTGATCGACTCCTTGGTGAAAGTCGCGATGTCGTTGCCGATCACGCCGCCCGTGCCCGCGGTGCCGCCGCCGTTACGGTTCTTGGTGATGGTTGAGGTAAAGCCGAGGGCGGCGAAGGCGGCGCTGTTGGAGCTCGACACCGACAGGTTGGACACGGTGCCCGTGTTCAGCGTGATCACACCGCTGGTGCTGACGGACGAGCCGGTGGCGCCGGAGAGCGCATCGATCTTGCTGAGCAGGGTCGTGATGTTGTCGGTGATGTTGATCTGGTTCGGACCGCTCGCGCCCGAAGCCATGAATGTCAGCGTCTGGCCGTTGACGGTGATCGTGTCGGCAGGCGGGCCCGCCGAAAAACCCGAGGAGAGAACCTGGGCGCCGCCGGCCGTCGCGCTGCCGCTCAACAGCGTCGCCCCGGAGATGGCGGGCGAGGACAGCACGTTGCCGCCGCGCGTCACGCTGGTGATACCGAGCGCCGTGGCCGCGGTGCCGCTGTTCACCGCCACGTCCGTGGTGGTGCCGCTCGAAATCACGATGTTGCCGCTGGCGCTCAAGGAAGCGGTGACGCCGGGGCCGGCTGCGTTCTGAATTGCGGTCAGAATGTCCTGGACCGTCGCAGGCGTGCCGGCCCCCAGACCGATGGTCGAGTTGGTGCCGAGCGTGACGGTGTTGCCGGCGTTGAAGGTGATCGTGTTGCTGCCGTTGATGGTCAGCGTCTGGCCGCTCAACGCGGTGAGGATGCTCGATGCCAGATGCGTGCCGACGGCATTATCCAGCGATGTCGTCGTCGATGCCACGGCCGACGAGTTGTTCTGGAGAGCGACCGATCCGGTGTTCGTCGTCGACGAATAGGGCGAGCGGAGGTTGCCCGTGGCCGCGGCGCCCGAAGCGGTGTTGTTGGTGTAGGGCGCGGGCGGTGTGCCAACCGGAAGCGGGTTGGCAGCGAAATCCGATGGGTTGAGGCCGCCAGCCGCGAGCAGCGTCCCGGGCGAAGCGGTCGAGCTCGCCGCAGTGTTCGGCTGGGTCGGCAGGTTGGCCGCGTACTGGATCGAGGTCGTCGCCTGGGCGGGGATGAAGTTATTCTGGAATTTCAGGACGTTCGCAACGTTACCGGTCGGGTTGCCGGTCTTCGGGTCAACCGTGACGCCCATCAGGTAATAGCCGGCGCCGTTGACGAGGTTGCCGTTGGCATTGAGCTGGAAGTCGCCGCGGCGGGTGTAATAGGTGACGCCGCTGAACACCGGCACGTTGTCGACGACGCCGGTCGCCTTCTGAATGGAGAAGAAGCCGTCGCCGGTGATCGCCATGTTGGTGGCGACGGTGGAGCCCGAGATCGTGCCCTGCGTGGTGATGGTGGCCTTGGCGTTGGCCGTCACGCCGCCCGCGACCTGCTTGCTCGGGACCGAGGAGTCGGGGATGAGATCGACGAAGCTGGTGCCGATGCCCTTGTAACCGGTGGTGGATGAGTTCGCGATGTTGCCGGAGATGTTCTGCAGCGCGTAGGACTGCGCCTGCAGGCCACCCACCGAGGTGTTCATTGCATCGAAGATACCCATAACTTTGTCTCCAAATCCGATCTCGGCGGCGGGTCGACATGGCCGCAGTCGGAGGAGACAGTCGCAAGGGCTATGCCAATGCGGGTATTCTCAGGAAATCAATGACTTAATGAAAAAGCCCCGGCCTGACGACCGGGGCACATTTGCCGGGACCGGCAACAATTGCCGGGACATGATGTCCTCAACTCACTACGTCGCTGACGCCGCCGCCGGGCGGAAGACCAGCCCGAAACCGTCGATGCAGTAGCGCAATCCGGTCGGCTTCGGGCCGTCGTCGAAGACGTGGCCGAGGTGGCCCCCGCAGCGACGGCAATGCACCTCAGTGCGCACCATGCCGTAGGCGCGGTCCTCGGTCTTGCCGACATTGCCCTCGATCGGCTGGTAGAAGCTCGGCCAGCCGGTGCCGCTCTCGAATTTGGTTTCGGAAGCAAACAGCGGCAGGTCGCAGCCGGCGCAGGCGAAGGTGCCCTTGCGGTGCTCCTTGAGCAGCGGGCTGGAGCCCGGCCGCTCGGTGCCGTGATTGCGCAGGATCTCATATTGCTGCGGCGTGAGCTGGGCACGCCATTCAGCCTCCGTCTTCGTGATCTCGAACTTTTCTGCGGCTTTCTCGCCAGCCTCGGCGGGCGTTCCTCTCAGCCAGCGGAAGGCCCCAAGGCCGAACAGGCCGGCGGCAGTCGTCAACAGGATGCGGCGGTCAAACATCTCATTCTCCGTGCGGGAGCTCCACGCCCTGAGATACGGGCTCTGTCGGCCGACGTTACACTGGCGGGCCGAATTTCTCTCAACTTATTGGGAGGTGACGCCATCTTCCGAGGCCGGTTCCACGGCCTGCTCTGCCTCCCGGACCGGGGGTTTCGGCGGCGGGGCCGGCCGCGGCCGGACGCCGGGCGGTGGGCGGCGCGGACCGGTGCCGGCGGCCCGATTGGCTTCGGCCAGACGCCCCTCGCGCTGCCGGTCCTTGACCCTGGCACGTTCGCGGTAGCGGGCGAGCGAACCCGCGGCGGCGGAACTCGCCCTGCCCCAGATCCCGACCAGCTGGCCCGCGACCCGCCCGGTGGCGCCGCCCGCCCAGACCAGCTCGAACGGGGAGAACAGCTTCCAGCGCTCATCGCCCCACAGGATGCTGCGCGCGATCATCTGCCCGGCCATGGCCGAAATGTTCATGCCCTGGCGGCCGAACCCGCTCGCCACCCACAGGCCTTTGCGCAACTGGCCGATCTGCGGCATGCCGTGCACGGTCTGGCCGGTGGCGCCGCCGAACGTTTCGCTAATCTCGACATTGCCGAGCTCCGGAAAGATCGTGCGGATCCGCCGCCTGATGCTGCCTGCAAAGCGCTGCGGACCCGCGGCCCAGGTGGTCTCCGGGCTCTCCCACATCAGCCGGTCGCCGTCGACGATACGGAAATGGTCGACGCCGTCGGAATCCATCACCGCTCCCTTGAAGGCGATGACCTCGTGCACCCGCTCGCCGAGCGGCGCGGTGATCCCGGCATAGCGCCAGACCGGCAGCAGCGTCTCCGACAGCCGCCGCAAGGGCGCGCCGAGATGGATGTTGCCGGCAAGCACGATGTGGGTTGCGCGCATACGCGCCGAGGGCGTGACGATGCGTTTGCGGATGCCGGAATGATCGATGCTGACGACCGGCGTGTCCTCGAAGATGCGGGCGCCTGCCCGCCGCGCCAGCGCCGCAAGGCCGTGCACATATTTGCGGCCGTCGACCTGGAATGCTTTGGGATAATACACGCCGTGGAAGTAGCGATCGGTCTTGAGCACCTCGCGGACGCGATCGACCTGCCAGCCCTCGACCTCGGTGTCGAAATCCTCGTTCAGCATCTGCAACCGGCTGATCAGACGGTCGCCGGCGTCGACGTTGGAGACCTCGAGCACCCCGTTGCTCGGGGCGATCCCCGGCATGTTCTCTTCCGTGGCATTGGCGCGGACGAACTCGGCGCCCTCCTTCGACAGCGTCCACAATTCACGCGCGTCCTCGAAGCCGATGCGCTCGATCAGGTCGGTGAGCGGCAGTGCAAAGCCCGGCAGCACGGTGCCGAGCTGGTTGCCGGAAGCGTTCCAGCCGATATGACGGCCCTCGAGCACCGCGACGCTGGCCCCGAGCCGGGCGGCCTCCAGCGCGATAGAAAGCCCGGCAAGCCCGGCCCCGATGACGCAGATGTCGGCGTCGAGATCGAACGACAGCCGCACCCGGTCGCGAAAGCCGGCTTCTTCCTGGGACATGCTTGTGAAAGTCTCGCTCATGCCGTTTTCTTAGAGGACTGAGCGGGCGCTTGTCACCTTGTCCTCACCCGCGTCTGTACATTATCCGCGACCGTAACGATTCGAGAATGCCATGCGCCGTTTGATGCTGCTGCGTCACGCCAAGACCGAGACCGACGCGCCGAGCGGCCGTGACCAGGACCGACGGCTCGACGATCGCGGCCACAAGGATGCCGCCCGGATCGGCGACTGGATCGCCGCCCATCCGCCCTTCCCCGAGACCGTGCTGGTGTCGCACGCCGTCCGGGCCCGGCAGACCTGGGACATCGCCTGGGAGGTGATGAAGGACCGCGTCCCGACGCCGCAGGTCGAGATCCTGCCCGAACTCTACGGCGCCGATCCCGCGCAGATCCTGGAGTCCATTCGCACCGCAACCGCCCCCGCCGACCCAAAGCAATTGCTGCTGGTCGCCCATAATCCCGGCATGCACGAGGCCGCCTTGATGCTGATGGGCGGCGGCGATCATGATGGCGCCAGGGCGCTCAGTGACAATCTGCCCACCGCGGGGCTTGCGATCTTCGACTTTGACGTCAAGGATTGGGGTGACGTGGCCTACCGCCGCGGCAAGCTGGTGCGGTTCACCAGCCCCAAGCTGCTTCGATCGGGATGATCGCGACGGCCGGCAAAACGTGCTGACTGGAAGATTTGGAGGCGCAGATGTTCAAGTCCATCCTCGTGCCCATCGACCTCGCCGACACCGATCTGGCCAAGCCGGCGATCGCGACCGCGGCAACGCTGTCGCAGACCTGGAGCGGCCAGGTGCGCCTGCTCAACGTGCTGCCGATGACGCCGGTGATGCTGGCCGAATACGTACCGGCCGATTTCGACGAGCAGCAGCGCCAGACCTCGGAAGAAGCCCTCGCCATCGTCGCGCGCGAATCCGGCATCGAGGCGTCCCGCATCTCCAGCGTGGTGCGCCAGGGCGGCATCTATCACGAGATCCTGGAGGAAGCCGTGCACATGAAGGCCGACCTGATCGTGATGACCTCGCACCGGCCGGCGATGCGCACCTATTTCCTCGGCTCCAACGCGGGGCATGTGGTGCGCTACGCGAAGTGCTCGGTGCTGGTGGTGAGGCATTGAGGGGTGTCATAGCCCGGTCTCGTAGGGTGGGTTAGCCGTGCGGACTGCGCGAAGCGCTGACCGCTCGGCGTAACCCACCACTTTAATATCCGCGGCGACAGAAGAGGTGGATTACGCCTGGGGACTGCGCTTCGCGCAGCCCGGGGCTAACCCACCCTACTCGTCTACAATCCCTTGCGCTGCCCGACAGGCAAAACACGCGAGCCCTAGGTCAACGCGCGGCAGCGAAAATATTCCACTTTACCGAAATTCGGAAACGACGTATGTGTCGCGGCAACCCGGCCCAAGGAAGAGGGGCGTATCGCGATCGTCACGAACGCGGGCCGGGCGGCGGTGGACGTAGGTCACATCGGCGCGAAGGACTTCGCAGGGCGGGCAACCGTGAGCGAAACACCTCGCGCACACGACCGGTGTGATCCGCGTACGGCAAAATCGTGTGGTCCTGGCGCCCGGGGTCTGTGCGCCAAGTCTTGTGGTGATGGGTGTCGTCCAACCGGACGCACGCATCAGCCATCCGCAAGGCGACGGGGGCAATAGTGCAACGCTCCCCGGGGAGAGCACGACATAAGCCGTAAAACCACTGCGCAGGGAAGGCCGGGATGTCCTGGCTACACCTGTATGCCGCTGTGCAAACTTCTTACTCCAACTTCGCACAGTGGACCTCGGGTGCCAGCGGGCTCCCGGTCTTCCCTGCGCCCTCTTTCAATTATGAGGGTGAAGAGATGAAGCAAAGCTCGGGCGAGATGAGCCGCGAGAATGACGAACTATGTCTATCGTTGAACCAAGCTCTCGTGCC
>NZ_JAVAYN010000042.1:0-18540 GCF_054863025.1 Bradyrhizobium sp. 23AC | reverse complement strand
TCGACGTTGACGTTCCATTCGACACCTCCGGGCTCAACGAGCCTACTACAGGTGTCCACTCATTCGGAGGAGGTTCAGTTCTGGCTGTGTCGGGCGAAGAGATCGCAGAAGTTAAGATCCTGACGACTGAGGGGTAATCACCCCAAGGGGCGGTACACCGCGCAAGACGTGGCGGCACACGCGTCTTCCGGTGTTCTTTCCGGCAGACTTGAAGCAGCTCCCGGCGAAGGCTTGAGGGGCGTAGGTGGGGGCCCGGAGACGTCAATCGCTATCGCACATTCAACCGTTGCAGCGCTGAAGTCCTCTTCGCTCCCGTGAAACGAACATCTTATCCCGCTTCAACGGGCATGAACTCTCCACTCACCGCAAGAGAACTCGACGCGTCGAGTTTGCGTCCAACTTCCTGAGGATCTTTTCATGCCGATTTACTATCCGGGCATACTGGAGCAGAAGAACGAGCACCTTTAGCTATGGCCAAAAGGACGAGGTATTGTACGCGCTTGGAATCGGCATGGGGCCAGACCCAATGGACGAGCGCGAGCTGCCGTTCGTCTACGAGAAGGAGATTAAGGTCTTGCCGACCGCTGTCGCAGTGCTGGCGTCGGCTAAAGGAGGGAGCTCCGAGCCGGCGCCGAACCAGCGAGCAGGCCTCAAGCTCAGCCACTTGAACTGGTTAACGCTGGTGCATGGTGAGCAGAAGATTGAGATGCGCAAGCCGCTGCCATCCTTCGGCACGTTCAGGCCACCAGCCGCACCATCGGCGCCTACGACAACGGCAAGGATAAGGGCGCGTGTCGCGCGGCGATCAAGATGGAAGAGCGCGTCAATCAAGCTGAGAGAGTTTCGCCGGGCTCGTGCCGTAGGGAGGCGTAGCCCGACCGGAGTTACGTGCCCGGCGTCGGCGCGATCCGCGAGGGACCGCGCCGACTGGTGATCTCGGCCGGCTGGTTATGCAAGTGGTTCTTCCGCCAAGAGGAATCACTCGCTTGACCGGCCGACACATCACAGATCACCAGATGAGGCTCTACATGAAGTACCGTAAGACCGATAGCCCGCCAGTGGTAGCGGCCAAAGCGTCGTTCAGTGCGTCGACCGCTTATCGGATCGAGAGAGATCCCCGACTTCCATCGCAAAAGAAAGGGCTCCCCGCGGCCGGCGACGACCGGACCCGTGGAGCGACGTGTTCGAGACCGAGATCGTCCCGATCTTGAAGTCGGCACCTGGCTTACGCCCGGTGGCGGTCTTCGAGGAGATCCTGATCTCGGCACCGGTATCCGTCGTACCCTGGAACGTCGTATCCGTGCCTGGCGGGCGATCCACGGCGAGGAGCAGGAGGTGATCTTCCGCCAGATCCACGAGCCTGGCCAGCTCGGCCTCTCCGACTTCACAGACATGGGCGAGTTGGGTGTTACGATCGCGGGCGCACCGCTGGATCATCGTCTCTATCACTTCCGTTTGGCCTATTGCGGGTTCGAGCACGCCGACGTCGAGCTTAGCGGCGAAGTGTTTAAGGGCCCGAGATTTCGATCGACTATGTATCACAGTGGCCTGCTTGTGGAATCCGCGCTCAGCTTACGAAGAGCAGGCAGCCTATATCGGTTCTTTCCCTCTAAGCCCTCCCGAACCGTCGCACTCCTCCTCGCGAGCCAGCTCACGCAACATCCTGGGCTTGGTTTCGCCATTGACGCAGGGAAGCGGTTCGCGATGCGCGACACATTCGCTGCGCGTGGAAAAGGAGCTGACAATCGTGGTAGCGGCAGATCTACACACTCGCACCGCGGTCGATTGTGATGCACTCACCACTGATGCCGGAAGCAGAAGGGCTCGCAAGAAAGCCAATCGTTGCAACCTCACGCACGTCAACAAACCGATTGCCGGGTTGCGACGCGCGGAAGGCCGCCACGACTTCGTCTGTGCTCATACCGCGATTCTGTGCCTGGGCCTCCAGTTGCCCCCGCATCAGCGGGGTATCCATCCAGCCTGGCGCAACGGCGTTAACAGTTAGACCGTGCGCACCGCCTTCCAGCGCGGCGGTACGGACCACGCCAAGAACTCCGTGTTTAGCGGCACAGTACGCAACCTTCTGCCGTGCACTGCCGTAGCTGGCAACTGATGCCGTGACGATAACGCGGCCGCCGGGTGCTTTCGTCAAGGCCGGCCATGCGGCCTTCAACGCATAGAATGGCCTGTCCAGCATTAGCCCATTAAGACGATCCCATTCGGCGTCGGGAAACTGATCGAAGGGGGCCATGAATTGCAGTCCAGCATTCAACACCAGGATGTCGAGACGCCCAGCAGTCTTGAGCACATGGGCGACCATGTCTCTGTTCCCGCTCGCAGTAGTGAGGTCCGCGTGGAAGACACCGTCGCCGACTACGTCCACCCCATGGACGCACGCTCCGCGTTCCGATAGTTCAGCCGCGATGGCCTTCCCAAGCCCTCCACTGGCTCCAGTTACAAGCGCGACGCGACCCTCGAGCAACCATCCATGTGGATGGGACTGCTGTTGGTGGCCTCAACTGAAGCTCCCGTAGAGGGCACTTCGAGATGACGGCGGCAGCAAAGCCAAGCGACGCTGCCAAACGCGGCAACTGCGCAACAGACGTTCGAGGTCAAGCGTCCGAACAGCATGAGATTTGCATTTCACGCAGAATAGGCAGCCATTGATGTTGATTTGCCCCGCAAAAGGAGCTGACTTAGCAGAAGTTCCGTGCCAAATCAGACGAATGCGGAGCTTCTCTGCAGTTGGACGTGCTCCCGCTAATTAAAGGACCAAGCCCACGCCCGGCTATTGGACTCTTCCCGCCGGTGGCGCGCGCGCCCGGGACCGCTTCTGCAGGACAGTCAACTTTGGCTATGGCATTGGTCTCGGTCAGAACTTCAAAATGTAGCTCGCAGTGTTTCTCCGAATAAAGTTGGTCGGGCCACGTGCCGATCAAGACCTCGCGAGTGCGGGTATTTCGAGGATGCGGCACATCTCGCATTTGGAAGAGTGACACCGATTCAACGGCCCGGCAGTGAATGCCGGTCCTCTTGTTCTCCGCTCATAGGCTAGTTATACAGGCCAGCTCATCCGGTGAAATAGTCCGGTAGCTCTACAATCGCCTTCGGCGGCGCCTATGTATTGACCGAACAACGGTTGCTCCTTTCGAGCTCTGGTGCATCGGGGCGCGCGATTGCAAACACCAAGCGGATCACGCTGATACCATGCTGGCAACGAACTCCGACTTTGATGCAGCGAACAGCGGGGTGGGTGGCGCGCGCAACCGTCTCAGCAACTACTCAGGGAAATAGGTTCTGCGCGCGCTCGAGAGCCTTGATCATAAGAGCTGCTTCACGCGCGACGAGCGGAAAGCATTCGGTCCACCCCGTTACGATATCCACCATTGTTAGCGTCTGAATGAACGCGCCGGATACGGACATGCCACCGTGAGCAACCAGATCCGCTTCGCAGTACCCCGGCGGAGGTGATCCCAGTCATTGAATGTGCGCACCGGGACCTGCCGCCGTACGGCACTGGAAAAGCCCGCCCGCCGTCGGACATCGTCGAGATCCACTCCCAGCTTGAGGCAATACACAAGGGGTGGGCTGAAATGTTGGAAATAAGCGAACCTCAATGGTTGATTTTGATGGCTATCGACGAAATCGACGAGGGCCGCGGGGTTTCCGGGATTGCGGTGACAAATAAGCTTCGGATCCATCCCGCCTTCGTCACAAACCAAACCAAAAAGCTCGAACAAGAAGCCCTATTATCACGCGTAACCTCACCCGATGACGCAAGGTTCCTGCAGATCTTGCTGACGGAAAGGGCGCGGGTTCGGTGCGTGGGCGGCTGTGCGGTATAATAACTCAGCCAAGGGCTATGTCTGCGAAGCTTTAAGGACCCTTGCGCTCTCGACCGGCATCGGCGGCTGTAACCCCGACTTCAACTACGCAGTTGTTGGTACGAAGACGTCCTGGACCCCGCTCAAGGGTCTCACGTTTACGGACGAGCTTGCCTACCTGATGCTCGATCAGAAGTACGCGAGCGGAAGCACCGTGACGCTTCCATTGCAGTCGAGCATCGCCAAGCCTGCTGCTGCATATGAGCTCAAAGACCAGGGTAGCGTCCAGTTGCTGCTCCCGCGCTCAACGCAACTTCTGATCCTCAGCAACGTAACGGAAGGAGGCAAGTAAAGGCTCTTTTGATCTAAGTTTAACCTCCAAGAAGGCCTCCGGCATGCCCGCCGGGGGCTTTTTCTATTCTTTCATTTACGTTTGACTCGTTCAATGTTGTCGACGTCGCGAAGCAGTCGTTTGATGTAATTGCTCGGGGGTGTCCCGTCCGCCACGGCAAGCATTGCCGACCGGGCTGCAGCGCGGGCAATCCGTTCGACCGCGAACGTTAACAAGACGTCGCGGCGATCGCGATGAAATGCTGCCTACACTGGGAGAGCTTCCGATCGGATATATCGAGGTACCGCTTCTGATTACGCTCGAGGATGTCTCGAAATCCACGCGAGTTGCCCTGACTCACGCGATATTCGAGTTCGATCACAGGCTGGAAATCCAGATGCGCCGGAGCGTGTGATGGCGCAGGGCCGCGGTAACGTGATCTGCCTTGGCTGGCTTGAGGGGCTCCCGGCCAAGACGCGGGCCAGTCATAGACGTCGCGCGGAGAGCCAATCTCCTCGATTCGCCCTGCGCTCGTAACGACAACATAATCGGACATTGGGCAAAGCATCGTTCCCCTCGTGCTTTACATAAGCAAACGTGACACCGAGGACACACACAGTTCCTCAACCTTCAAGTGCATCTTGTGCCGGCGCTTGTCAAAATTCTCACCTCGATGTGCGCCGTTTGGTGGGGATCGTCAGAACCCGTTGCCGACGCCGAAGCAGGCGAGATCGCCGGCGGCGCCGTGATGGAAGAAGGATTGGATCGCGGCAAGTCGGGCGTGCGCTGCGACGGAGTTGTTTCGCTACTCCTCGAGTTCGTTGAGGCGAGAACAAGGTCCCGATCGAGATCCTCAAGGGCCAGGGCCGCCGCTTCTTCCGCAAACGCGCGGCGGCAAAGAGGATCAGCATGCCCAAGGCATGGCGATAGCTGGCCAGGGTCGCGGAGGTGGCGTTGCGCTGCTTGGTCAACGGGCGACGAAAGTACGGTTCCGGGAGCGGCGCTAGTAGGAGGTGCTCGCTCATGCCGCGCCTCCGTCGAGGAAGGCACGCTCAGCCGCGATGACGAGAAGATCCGACGAGCCGCTGAGGTAGTAGGCTGTGTCGCTGTAGCTGGCGTGGCCGAGATAGGTCGCGAGTAAGGCAGCAGGGCTTGGACGTCTGCGCGCTGTTGGTGCCACAGCCCGAGCCTGGTCACCGCGAACCGGTGTCGCTGCGGCCGCAGAGGCTTGCTGTTGTCAAGACCATCTTACGGACGAAGACCACCTCGTTGGTCAGATCGACGTCGCTGCGATCAAGCCTGACCACTTCGCTCGATCATAGCCCCGTGCTGGCCAACAATCCCGTCAGCGTCGTCATCGTGAGACCCCTCTGTAAGCTGCATGCGTCGATAAGCGGCGCCAGCTCAGCCTCACTTAGGATGCGCGGCGGCGGAATCGCCCTGGACCTAGGGAAGGCCGCTCCAAGGCCTCAGTCCGGCGGGGCGAAGACGACCAGGTACTCGTAGAATCGGCTGAGTACGCCGTGGCGAGCGGTAGGACTGTTGACGGCGCGCCGAACGACAGGACGAAGTCCAATGCTACCGTCCGAGTGGCGGGCGCAGCCAGCTGAGAACGCTCGGCGTAGCGAACGAAAGTTCGCAGCGTGCCGGCTTGCTTGCTGAAGGCATAGCAGAGAGAGCGGCGCAGTTCGATGTAACGTTCGACCTTCTCGCCGAGGAATGCGGCGAAGGCGATCATGCGAAAGGGCATCCCGACATGAGCGAGTTGCGAGGCCGCGACCTTCCGCGCGTGCGGCCGCTTCAAACACTGCGGTGTATCGATCCATCGAAGGCCATGCAGCGCCCACTAGGATCGGTAGTGTCTCGGGCACCTTTGATGTTGTACTGGAAAATTCGTCACGCAGCGCATGACTGCAGTTCATCGCTGCAGGACGGAGGGTACAGCAATGAACGACCTCGTTGATCCTTTGCAGATATCTCGCTTCCTACAATCGTATGATGCCGACGCTTCCGAAAAGGGTATTAGGCTTTCGATAGGTTTCGATTTCGATGAGTACGTCGCGATTACTCGCGCGACCCCAACGAAAGGCCGCACATATCCAAACTTTCGGCCAGATAGGTCGCCGATTAAACTCGGCGATGGATTTTATACGATTGGCATTGACAAGAAGGAGGAAGTCGCTGTTCTACAAGCTGTTCGACTTTATGACCTTTCAGACAGCAACTTTGCAGAGCATCTTCAATCTCTGCGGGCGTTCTACGCTGATCCGACTAAACATGCGCATCCGCAGGATTATTGTAAGTGCGCAGCACCGAGTGCGAAGAAGATCAGCGGGAGAGTCGCCTACCACGGAGACGCTTGGCTGCGGCGGGATTATAGAGGAAAGGGGATCCCCAGGATTATGGCGGGAATAGCATTTGGTGTCTCGTTTTCGATGTGGGCTCCAGACTTCGTATGTGCGCTCGTGGCGCGCTGGCTGTTGGACAAAGGCGTCGTTGCGCAATACGGATATCCGCATCATGAACGACGCGGGTCATTATTGCAGTTGGTGGAAGAGGATATCGTGGACAACGACTGGTTAATTTGGCTAACCGGAAACGAGTTAAGGAGCTGTGTTACCCGTTTCGAACAACAAAGGTGATTCAGAACGTGTGCGGCTCGCCATGGTAAGGTCGCGCTCACGCTGTGGCGGCAGCCAAATACGATAGGTCCTCGCCACCAACCTCGCTGTACGCTTGCTTCTCGGTTGAATAAGCCGCGCGGTCCAGCGCTTTACCTCGACATTGACGTTCGAGCCGATTGGTCGAGTGCAGCTTGGCGCGGTGCGCGGCCGGGAAGCTCATATGAGCCAGCACGTCGGTCTCGGCCTCGTCGAGGAACGCCGCGAGCTTCGGCAGTTTGGGACGCAGCTGGTCGGCGATGCGCCGCCATTGCGACGCGTCGCTTCTGCGTCGTCCTGGGCAAAGGCGGTAGCAATGAAAGCGGAGACGACGCGCCGCCCGCTCTTGCCGGCATGTGCCAGCGCATTGGGCGTGAGGTGGACGCGTCAGCGCTGCCAGGTGGCATTGAGAATCTTTCCGACCGTGGCTTTGATCCACTCATAGGCGTCGGACAGGACCAGCTTGACGCCGCGCAAGCCCCGCCGCGCCAGCTTGCGCAGGAACACGGTCCAGAACGTCTCCGCCTCGGACGGACCAATATCCATGCCGAGAACTTCGCGGCGGCCATCGCTGTTGACCCCGACCGCGATGATCACCGCGACCGAGACAATGCGCCCGTTCTGCCGCACCTTCACATAGGTGGCGTCGATCCACAGATAGGGCCAGTCGCCCTCAATCGGGCGACTGAGGAAGGCCTTCACCTTGTCATCGATCTCACCGCACAGCCGCGACAGCTGGCTCTTGGAGATCCCCGTCATGCCCATCGCCTGCACCAGATCCTCGACCGAGCGGGTGGAGGCGCCCTGGACGTAGGCTTCCTGAACCAAAGCGGTGAGCGCCTTCTCGGGAAGTAGGAGCCTTTGCGCAGCTTGGGAATGCGAAGCTCGACGGTGCCGGCGCGGGTCTCCCAGCTCCGATCGCGGTAGCCGTTGCGCTGGACCAGGCGCTCCTGGCTCTTCTCGCCATAAGTGGCCCCCGTCAGGCCATCGACCTCGAGCTCCATCTGCCGCTCGGCGGCAAAACCGATCATCTCGCGCAACAGATCGGCATCAGGGGTCTTCTCTACGAGCGCGCGCAGGTTCATCATGTCGTCGGTGGTTCCTCGAATCAGGTTGGTGTCGCAATCCAAACCTTACCGACGAATCATCGGTGACCCCCGCAAAGCCGCTCGCTACAGCGCTATGTGGGGCGCGCGTCGCGAGCGGCTTTGCTAATCAGCTACACCACTCCTTGGGAGTACGTCATGCCAAGTTGATGAATGCTTGTGGGTGCAAGTCCCATCCGGCCAAAGCCGTAGCAGGCAAGCCGGGACCGAGCCTTGCGGGCGTCGCGGTAACGCGGAGTCTGAAGTGTAGACAGGAGCCATGTGGGGTGCGGGAATGAGCCTCGAAAGGGGGATGTTCGCGGAGGCCGAGGGTGTTCCCTAGTCACGAAGGCAGCATGAGCATCGTCGCTATGCGAGACGATGTCGCTCCGTCGGTCGATGGCCGGATCACGTATGGAAGGTAATCATCTGAACATGAGAGGCCCGACCGGGTCCACTGGATTGGTCTCCAGTGGGGGACAGCGGCAAGGCACTGCCGGAGCCGCGGACGAGCTGAGGTCAGGAGTCGGACTGGTCCATAGTACCTGCGAAGTCGTCGGGCCGTCCCGAGCGGAGCCCGCGCGAGAAGGCGAGGGTCCGGACACAGAGCCGGGTTGCCTTGACGCCGAACCTCAATCGGGTGAACGCGGCGACCAAGCAGGCTGCCCAAACCGGTTCTCAGCCTTGCTGCATCACATCGAGACACACACACCGAGGACGATCTGCTTCGGGCGTTTCGACGACAAAAGCGGCAGGCCAGCGCGGGGGTCGATGAAGTAACGGTGGCGCGGTACGAAGAGGGGCTCACGGATAACATCCGCGACCTCTGCGCACGGGTCCACACTGGTCGCTACCCGCCACAGCCGGTCCGGCGGGTCTACATTCCCAAAGCCGACGGCGGTAAGCGGCCTCTCGGTGTGCCGGCGCTAGAGGACAAGATCGTCCAAAGCGCGGTGGCCGAGGTGTTGAGCGCCGTCTACGAGGCCGGCTTCCTCGGGTTCTCCTACGGCTTCCGGCCGGGGCGCAATCCGCACATGGCGCTTGATGCTTTGCATACAGCGATCATGAGTCAGCGCGTGAACTGGGTGCTCGATGCCGACATACGCAGCTTCTTGGACGTGGCTTCATAATACCCCCTGGTTCATGCGGTTTGGTCGAAAAGGCTGGATTGCGGGGCTAAGACCTTGATGCGGAGTCCTTTTTGCTTCCCGCGCACGACGTGCACGGCTTCGAGTTCGCCGCGCTTGACTCGCTGCAAGACGGTTTGGCGCGACACCCCGAGCGCCCGGACAGCCTCGCGCATCGGCAGAAAGTCCTCGGACGTTTCGCCGTTGAAGCGCGCCTTGAGTTCATTGGTCAGACGAATGCGCCAGGGCGCGCCTGGCGTGAGCTGCTCGCCGGCGATAATGCCGTCATTGAGCAAACGATGGATCGTCGAGGGAGCGACACCGAGCGCGGCGGCGGCTTGCTTGATGGTCAAAAGATCGCCGGCGGCTTGCGGTTTGTCTTAGCTCGGGATCTTCCAGTGCCGGCGTAAATTGCCGACGCGGTTGCGGTCGAAGCGGTGGCCGTAAGCGGTCGTGCGGCCCTGCCGGTTGAGGATTCCGGCGGTTACGGCATCGGGATAATGCCCTGCCAGTCGGCGCAGGAGTGCAACTGTGTCCTCGTCGGTACGGATCGTCGCTGGCCGCGATCGGGGCAGGGCGAGATCGATCTCGGTCAGCGCGCTGCCCTTCCAGCGCAGCGTCAAATGGGCGGCAAAGGCATCCCGATCGACTTTGATGATGACCTCGTCGATGAGCGTTCGCAGCAACTCTTTCCGGTCGCGCGGCGTCGTCGTGCTTGCGTTCCAGACGGAGATGAGATCAGGCCCCAGCGCGAGCAGGCGGTCACGCTCCTGCTGGGTGATCGTATGGGGGCGCGCGGCCTCACGACGCGCAAGATCGGCCTTTGCGGCCTCCAGCGCCTTCAGGCATGCTTCCCACTCCCGCTCGAGCCCGCGCGCGACGAGACGGTTGTCGGGGTCGACGGCGCGGTAGCGACGTTCTGCGCGCTGGGCTTCATAGCTGGCGCGTTCCTCGGCAAGTCGCCATTGTTTGAGCGCCGCCTCGCGATCCGCTTCAAGCCGTTCCGCGGCGGTGAGTGTCGCGGTCAGTTTTGCGGGTTCTAAGGCGGCGATGAACGCCTGGGTTATGGCGTCATCGATTTGAACGCCAACCGATATTGAGGCAATAGACGCCGCGGTTCTCGACCAGCACCTTGCCAGCACAGTGATAGCCTGGCGAAGAATTGCGTCCGCGATAGTGGGTATGCAGGCGGCGTCCGCAATGGCCGCAACTGGCAAGACCTTGCAGGAGGGCGCCGCCCTCTCTCACGGCGCCGCCGCCCTTGTGCGGCTGCGGTCGCGTGTTCTCGGCGAGACGTTGCTGATTTGCTTCATAGGTCTGCCAATCGATGAAGCCTGGATGATGCTCGGGGATGAGGACCTGCCATTGGGAACGCGGCAAGGATCGAATCCGCTTCTTGCGCGCGCCAGTGCCATCGAGAATCGTCTCTTGGCGCATTTTGCCATAGACATAGGCGCCGGCATAGACGGGATTGGTCAAGACCTGGTGGATGGCGGTGTAGCTTGCCTCGACCCAGCGGATCTCGGCACGGGCGTGCAGCTGCAGCGGGAATTTGAGCCCCTCGGAACGAAACCAGAGCCAAACGCGACGCGCCGATCCCATCTCGGCAAAGCGCGCAAAAACATTGCGAATGGCGGTAACGACAGCCTCATCGGGATGGAAGCGGACCTCGCCATCAGCCTCGCCCCAGACGAAGCCGACCGGCAGACCGCGGCGCAGTTCGCCGCGCGCCGCCTTGTTGCGGATGCCGCCGTTGAGGCGAGCCCGCAGCACGTGCAATTCGGCTTCGCTCATCGTGCCTTTGAGCCCCTAGCAAGAGGCGATCATTGAACACGGCCGGATGATAAATGCCGTCGGCATCGCCGATCAGCGTGTCGGTAAATCCGGCCAGATCAATCAGGCGGTTACCATTCGGCGTTATTGCGCGCGAGCCGCGAGACTTCGAGACCGAGCATGACCGACGCGCGCGAGCGCCACTTCGGCGGTGAGGCGGGCAAAGCCCGAACGCGCCACCGAGCCCGAACCGGAGAGGCCAAGATCCTCGTCGATAACGATGATGCGGTCATCGGGCCAGCCGAGGTCGCGCGCTTTGCCGACAAGAGCATATTGCCGCTCCGTCGATTCGCGGTTGTGCTCGACCTGTGCGGCGCTGGATTGGCGCAGATAGACGACGGCCTGTCGAGAGAGATGACTTGACGTAATCTTGACGCGCTCATTCATCGCTTGCCTCCGTCGACGGGCCGTTCTGAAGCAGGCGTGAGATGAGGCGCGCCAGGATCTCGATTGCCGCCATGCGGGCGGCTTCGTCGATTTGTTCCCAGGCGCTTGGTGGAACATCGCGCTGATCGAAAAAGTCCAGGTTCAATTGCATGGCGGCTCTCCTTGCACGGCGCCGACTCGGCCCCCCGGATGCAAAGAGCGTCGACGAGCTTGCGCAAGTGGAGCAAATGACCGAGCCTGCCGAGATCGTGGACAGCGTCATCGGCATCGATTGGCGGCGTGCCTCCAAGCGGCTCCACCTTCCAATCGGTCCAGCTCGCCGGAATCAACGACCGACTGCCATCCGGCAAAACTGTGAGGAGGTAGTGGTTGCCGCGCCGCCTGATGGTGCCAATCACGGCCAGCACGCGACCTTCGAAAGCGTGTCGCGTGCGCGTGATCGTCACTGAAGCTGGAACATCATGGCGATGGGCAGTCTGTGGCCGCTTCCTTCGACTCGGTCGACCACGAGTGGCTGGTGCGGATGGTGGCGCACAGGATCGCCGATCCTCGCATCCTACGGCTCATCGGGCTGTGGCTGCGGGCTGGCGTTCTCGAGAGCGGCGAGAAGCGAGAGACGGACAGGGGTACGCCGCAAGGGGCAGGCATTAGCCCGTTCCTTGCCAACATCTTCCTGCACTACATCCTCGATCTCTGGGCCCACCAATGGCGCCGTTGTCATGCAGGCGGTCACGTTGTGATCGTGCGCTATGCCGACGACTTCGTCATGGGCTTCGACAGCAAGGCCGATGCGCAGGAAGTGCTCTTGGCCCTCAAGGCGCGGCCGGCCAGCTTCGATCGGACGCTCCATGAGGACAAGACGCGCCTGATTGAGTTTGGCCGGTTCGCCGCCCTCTCGCGTCAGCGGCGCGGCGAGCGGCGGCCCGAGACCTTCGCCTTCCTCGGCTTCACCCATTACTGCGGGCCGACCCGAGATGGCCGGTTCATCGTGAAGCACAAGACGGGAGGGAAACGTCTGACGCGCAAGCTGACGGCGTTGCGCTAGGACGCCTGGCGACTCATGCACGCGCCACTAGCCACGCAACACGAATGGCTCGCCGCCGTTCTGCGTGGACACTACGGCTACTATGACAGACCGCACAACTATCCAGCGCTCAACGGCTTTTACCGGGAAGTGCGTCGGACGTGGATGCGCTGTCTGAGACGGCGTAGCGAGAAAAGTCGGCGCATGGGCTGGGAGTTCGAGACCTTGATGGCACGCTTCCGTCTGCCCGTTCCACGCATCACTCGCACTTGGGTGCAGGCGCGGATACGACGCGGGTTACTCTCGTGAAGAGCCGGGTGCGGGGTGTGCTGTAGATGCGCACGGAAGGGGGTTTGCAATGAACAACTGACCGTGGGGATAAGCTGCGCGAAAGATGAGGGCCGGCCCCTCGGGATCGGCTTTCAGGAGCAGGTCCCAAACCAGTCCAAGCTGCTGCGTTTAAGAGGCGTGGTGGTGAGCGTTGGATCAAAAGTCCGAATGAAATTCGGGCAGGTGAGCATTCGAGAGACGAGCGTGAGCAAACCCTCGTTGACGCGCCGAAAGGCTTTAGACACTGCCAAAACCGGAGGCGCTCGCATCCTCTGGGACAAATCTGTCGGTCACCTGGGTACTGGGCAGATGGCAGTCGGCGTATAGGGGGCGTGAAGCGGATGCAGGCTTTCGCGTGGAACTGCAGGAACCAGTCCCTGGATGCCAAGGGAGAAGCTGAAGCGGCCAAAACTGCGAGGCGAGAGTACCGAAGTCAGGGCCTGGGGCGGACCGACCCGTATTAGCGGTGAAGGCCCCGTAATCGGGCTGGAGCAAAGGGGTCGGGTCAGGACTATCGTAATTGACGTACCAACTGGAAACAGGATGACGACGACGATCACGACAAACAAGCCGTTTCATATCGATAAGAAGCGTGTGCACGAGGCTTACAAAGCGGTCAAATCCAATGCGGGTTCGGCCGGTGTGGATGGACAGACGATCGAGCAGTTTGACTCCGACTTGCAGAACAATCTCTACAAGCTTTGGAATCGGATGAACTCGGGAAGCTACTTTCCACCACCGGTGCGCGCCGTCTCCATTCCCAAGAAGGCTGGAGGCCAGCGGATTTTAGGTGTGCCAACCGTAGCGGATCGAGTGGCACAGATGGTTGTCAAACAACTCATTGAGCCGGATTTGGACCCAATATTTTTGGCAGACTCCTATGGCTATCGGCCGAGAAAATCGGCACTCGATGCTATCGGCGTCACGCGCAAGCGGTGCTGGAAATACGACTGGGTTCTCGAGTTCGACATCAAAGGTCTGTTCGACAACATCGACCACGAACTTTTGCTACGGGCTGTCCGGAAGCACGTGACGTGCAAATGGGCGCTGCTCTACATCGAACAATGGCTGACGGCACCCATGAACAAGGACGGGATAATTATCGAGCGAACCCGCGGCACCCCTCAGGGGGGCGTGATTAGCCCTATATTATCCAACCTTTTCCTGCACTACACTTTCGACCTCTGGATGGGACGGGCGCACCCTGACCTCCCATGGTGTAGGTATGCAGACGATGGCCTAGTGCACTGCCGGAGCGAGCAAGAAGCGGAAGCCCTAAAGGCCGAGCTACAAACTCGTCTGGCGGAATGCGGACTTGAGATGCACCCCACCAAAACCAGGATTGTCTACTGTAAGGACAGCCGGCGGAAAGGGAGCTATTCGAACGTCAAGTTTGACTTCCTTGGCTACTGCTTCCGGCCCCGACGGGCAAAGAACATGCAAGACGCTTCGGTGTTCTGCAGTTTTCTGCCTGGGGTCAGCGCTTCGGCGCTGAAGTCCATGCGGGCGGCAATCCGGGATTTGAACCTCCGAAGACGAACCCATGTGTCAATGGCTGACATCGCTCGGCAGCTCAATCCACTCCTGCGAGGGTGGATTGAATATTACGGTCGATTCACGCGGGCGGCTCTGGGGCCAATCCTTCGATACGTCAATCAGACAATCGAGGCTTGGATGATGCGGAAGTTCAAACGCTTTGTGGGTCGCAAGGCCAAGGCCGGCCGCGTCCTCGAACGACTATCTCGAGAGCGTCCCGGCTTGTTCGCACACTGGAAGATCGGCATACGCGGCTCGTTCGCCTGATGGGAGCCCAGTGAGGCGAGAGTCTCACGCTGGGATCTATGAGAGGCCGGCGGTGAGAGTCCGCCGGCCTACTCGCCAAAGCCGCCCGCCCGGATCTGTGAGGGCGAAAGCCGAATGGCTGAGCTACTCGACCTGCGGTTTCGGGCAGTTGGCCGATGGCCGAAAAGAAGCTGCATCTTGCTGCCCTTGTTTCATCTGGTCCCGTTTCCGTCAGTCACGGTTGGGTGGCGGCTGCCGAACCCGAATGGCGATCTACTTGCCGCCGAGAAGCTCGGTACATGACTGTGACCGACGCGGGAATTTCCAAGCTGTAGCCGATGGCTCTCTTAAAGCATATCGGCATACACAGCGCAAAGCACGCCGGGAGCCGCGGACATTAGTCACGTTTACCTCAGCACTCACTGCGTTGGAGTTCACTACATTCGCCACCTACAACCCCTGTTTCCTAGTAGTTGTGGAACGGCGTTGGCGATGATGAATTCGCGCTGTAGCCAGCCTTCATAGGCTCGTTCAGATCATATAAGGACATTGATCATGACCATATTAAACGTGGCGCTATTGTTTGGCGGCGGACCAACTGAGCACGACACGTCAATTTGGTCCGCTCGGTCAGTGTACGAAGCCTTAGAAAGAAAACGCTTTAACCCAATATTGGTCGGCGTTGCGAGGGACGGCAGGTGGTTCCTACAGGAGGATACGAATGAGTTTCCTCTGCAGGTGGATACGTCAGGTGCTCAACTGATATTTTTGCCGGGAGGGGGCGGCAAAGCGCTTGTCCATCGGTGCAACCAGCATGACAGCATATGTCACGTGGATGTAGTGTTCCCAATCTCGCCCTATGGCCACTCGCGGGGCATAATGGAAACAGCGCCGGTAGCCTTTGTAGGATCCCGGGGCCCAGCGCAGACGATATGCAGCGATAAACAAATCACGAAACGGATATTGCGCGATGCTGGCCTTCCGGTCGCTCGATCTCTTGTGGTAATAGCTCAGGAACAAGTGACGTTTCGGTGTGTCCAAGAAGCGCTCTGCAGCCGCTCGTTATATGTAAAGCCGGTAAGCCTTCATTCTTCTATTGGGGTGAGCAAGGTAACTTGTGAATCAGACTTTCAGTCCGCTCTTCATCTCGCGTTTAGCTATGACAGTAGGGTGTTACTCGAGGAGGAAGTGCAGGGGCGCGAACTCGAGTGTGCAATTCTACAGGACGCCGAGCGCCCTAGCGAATTAATTTGTTCGTGGCCAAGTGAGATCATTCCAACTGAGCATCCCTTCTTCACGTCTCAGGCGAAATTCGATAAGAAGGGAGTAAAAATCAGTACGAAAGCAGAGCTTGACGAAGCGGAAGTCGATCGAGTGCGGGCGCTATCTCGCGAAGCGTTCAGGGTGATCGGCTGTGAGGCTTTGGCACGGGTGGATTTTTTTATGCGCCCCAATGGGGAACTGCTGATTAACGAAGTGGGCCCCGCGCCCGGTCTCAGCTCCTCCTCCGTGTATTCGATGATGATGGAGGAATCGGGTATTCCATACAAGATTTTGGTGCAGAAGCTACTTGAAGATGCGATTAAGCGCTCTGAGCGAGCGAGGGCAGTCCTATGACTTCGCCCTACGTGGGGATGCGATCAGCTTTAGCGATGATCTCCGCCCTCATCCGTAAGAAGCTTGCTCGTACTCGCCCGCAGATCAGAGCAACGCGTGACCTCGGTCGTGAGCTGTAGGCTCGCGGCCGCTCGCTGACGGTGAGGAGCGGGTTCTGCCGAGAGGTCGAGAAGGCTTCATTCGCCGCGCTCAGCGAGGTTGACTCGGAGAGCCGGAAAATCGCGGCGATCCGTGAGCGAATCTGTATGACCATGGACGTTCTTGCCCCGGAATTCCTAGGGGCCATAGCGAAGCAGACCCCTATCTGATCGCAAACGGGTGGTTTGTCGAAATCAAGTAAGGGCTTGGCCCGTGCCGGACGGTACGCCGCCGGGCGGACAGAGGAAGCCTTGGATGTCATGGAACGGAACGCTCTGAGCGATGGGCAACGGGATCGACCTGACTATCGTCGGCCGGACCAGCGCGCTTCGATAGGCCGCGACAACCGTATGTCGGGCGTGTTGTGGATCGTGCGAATCGGCTCTCCGTGGCGTTGATGAGAGCACGGATGACTTCCCATGAGCGGACGCACCCAGGCGCTATGAACAGGCACTCAGGCAAGCATTTGGTCCGGCGGGATGTTAGCTATGACACAGCCGGTTCGATTGCAACGAACGTGGCGGACGGCTTCACGATGGTAGCGGTTGGCGACCTGATTGTGACGAGGCCGCTGACGAAAGGTCAAGATCAGGGCTTCGGCTCGATTATCAAGATACTTTTTGGTGCCGATGTCACGTTTGGCAACATGGAAACCAACATCTTCGATGTCCGGACGTTCAAGGGCAGTCCCCAAGCTGAATACGGTGGTGCTTATCACGTTAGCGTTCCGGAGGTCGGATCCGATTTAAAGGCGATGGGTTTTAACCTCGTCAGTTACGCGAACAACCACACGTTTGACTGGGGCATCGAAGGCATGCGGGAGACCAGCCGTGTGCTCGATCAAAATGGGATCGTTCATGCAGGCGTTGGCGAAAACCTAGCGCAAGCCGGTGCCCCTCGTTTTTTAGAGACCCCACGCGGTCGTGTGGCATTAGTGTCGTTTGCCGCAACGTTCACGCCAATGTCTCGGGCATGCGACCCGGCTGGAGGCGCGCCAGGCCGACCGGGATTGAACAGCTTGCGCTTGACGAGAAGCGTCGTGATTCCACCGGAGATGCTAGAGGCTGTAAGACAGGTACGGAGCGCATTACCCGACTTCACTCCCAATGGCGACGATTTAGATGCCGTCGTCCTAGCTGGGGTAACATACAGGGCGGGCCCCAAAGCCGGCTACAGCTATCAACCCGACCCTCGGGACATTACGGCCATTCTGCGAAACATTAGGCAAGGCAAGCAATTCTCCGATTTCTGCATCGCCACCAACCACGGTCACGAGCCTGGCAATTGGAGCCAGGAGCCGCCCGATTACGAACAATCGTTTGCTCATCGGCTGATTGATGCTGGAGCCGATGCATATGTAGGGCACGGGCCGCACCGGTTGCGAGGCATCGAGATCTACAAACGGCGACCCGTATTTTATAGCCTCGCAAACTTCATCATGGACGACCTGCGATCGCCCGTTGGTGCTGACATGTTCGAGGAATACGGCAAAGATCCGCGATGCAATACGGATGCCGAGGTAACGGTCAGCGAGATGTCAGAGGGGTATCGGACGGACCCGGGTTTTTCAGATCCGGTCTTCTACGAAAGCATTGTCACTGTCAGCCGATTTGAGAAGAACCAACTCACAGAACTGCGGATTTATCCAATTGAACTTGGTCGCTTGAAGAGGTTTGCCAACCGTGGGGTCCCCCGCTTGGCGCCTGCTCCACAAGCACAGGTCATCTTGGAACGTCTAAAGGCGCTGTCGAAGCCATTTGGGACCCACATCGCCATCGAGAATAATACCGGAATCATCAACCTGCAGCCAAACTCATCATAAGACCACGCGCCACTTCCACGATCTGCCGTGGATTGCCCACATCGTCGAGAGGGCTGCCCAATCTGATTGGGCGTGATTCTGTCCGTGACGCCGAATCACTGGGACGTCATGGATGAATGTTGAATCGCAGCCGGCTCGGCCGGCTGGTAAGATGCCGAGTCCGGATAAACGTCTGCAACGTGACCGGTATGAGCTCCCACGTCCGCAGTGATCAGCGGGCGAGTGCATAGCGGATCGGCATCCAGTATTGGCGCAGCACCTCGACGGTCGCTGGAATGTCGAGGGTTGCGGAGAAAGTCCTCGGTCTCGCGGCCGCTTCGCGACGCTCCGAGCAGCGGACGGCCCTGATCGTCGCGAGGAAACGGCGCGCGTATCTGAAGCGCTGTCATTTCAGGACGTCATGAACCGGTTGACACCAGATTTAGTCACGTGAAACTCCAATCGATTTCACCCGGCGGCGCGGCCCGGCCGAAGCCTAGTCAACAGGGTCAACGTAAACTCCTAATGAGAGAGAAGGATCAACCGATGAGGATTTATAACCGCAAGCTCAACCGAGGCGAGGCCAAGCTATGAGCACTTT
>NZ_JAVAYN010000041.1:0-24128 GCF_054863025.1 Bradyrhizobium sp. 23AC | reverse complement strand
CACGGACGAAGAGATCCGGGCCATCGCGGCGAAGGGCGGCGTCATCGGCATGATCCTCGTCCGCGAGTGGATGCCTCACTTGAGCGACCTCGTGCGCCACTGCAATCACATCAAGCGCCTCGTCGGCATCGATCACCTCGGCATCGGCAGCGACCTTGTCCGCGGCGTGGGAAGTGCGTCACATTACGAATACATGGCCGAATTCGGTGTAGAGGCGAACTTCCGCGCCATCGCTGATGGCTTGTTGGCTCAGGGCTACTCGGCTGACGAAGTCGGAAAGGTGATGGGCGGCAACTTCTTCCGCGTCTGGGAGCAGGTGGCGGGGACACACTAACCTGGCAATCTCCTATAGTTTGGGCCGCGGCCAGACGCTCGGGACGCGGGGCATGAAAGGGCGCTATCTTCATCTTTCGTATGATGGTGAAAATCAGCGCGATGTTCAGAATAGAATTCCTGGAGGTTGATCAGTTCCTCTCGCCTTTTCGCATTCGAAATCCACCATTTAGGAACGGTACGAACACAAATGAGTAAGGAGATTCCTTGTAGCCCACCCGTTGGCTGGCGATTTTTGAATGTGGCGGGCCAGTTGGGTACGGGGCCGCGCGGGCTCGTTACCGCCGACGGTGACCGGGCGTCGCAAGTTGCTGCGCAGACCGGGCAAGCACTAAAGAATCTCCTGGAATCGTTGAAGCGAACGGGCTCACCGCCGCAGACCTTGTCAAGGCCCGTTTATCTGGTGAAGTGGAGCGATTACGAGGCGATGCAAGCGGAATACACAAAAGTGTTCTCCTCCGCATCGGACGATAGTCCGCCGGCTCGGATGACGATGGCCGTGCATGAACTGTGGAATAGTGCTCTCGTCGAGATCGATTGCTGGGCTTACCGGAAGAAGGCGTGATGAGAACTCCCGCTTCGATTGGAGTCATCGGGGTGGGATAGCTGGACGGATCGGCCGCGCGTTCGTCGTCGCGGCCGGTCAAGCTGAACCGACTGTGGCGGATACCTTCCATCCAGTAAGTCCCACAGGATGGATTGTGACTGGCGCCAGGCTCAGCCGCAGCCGCTCGGCTGCATTGCCAATATCGAGTTGTTGGAGCGATCGGGTTGGCGCGCCGCTGCAGTTCGATGATTAGTGCGCACTCTCGACGTGAGCTTCCTCACAGCGCACTTCTTGAGACTGGTACGACGACAATGCCTGTTGAATTCGAGAAGCCCGGGCGGCTGGCCGGTTTTCTTCGACTTTGTCATTCCGTCGACGCATCAGCCCATGGTTCAGCGGTTTGCCTCAAGAATGGCAAGGGGCTAACCGGCCCGCTCAGCCTCCGGTCTGCATGGCGACGAGTATGAGGACCAGGCCATGCTGATGAAACAGATCCGCGTGCTCAAATCCAAGCCAGTGCGGTTCCGGACTTATATTCATCCCAGCAAAAAATTCCGGCGACGATGGCGGAACGCGCAATCTACGTTTCTTTCCGTCTGAGCGGTTCTGCTTCGCTGTTCGCGTGAGGAAAGCCACGAAGTCAAGGAGACGAAGAAAACGGATCGATCCTGCATGCTCGCGGCGAATTCAGAAGCGGTCAAAGGAGCAGGTGCCGGCAATTCATGACCCTCCAATCGGCTTTGACGAGAGCCAAAAGGGCTGATTGCTTTCGAACGTGCGAACGAGTGCGGAGCGCGCTCCGGAGGCAGCCACCGCCTAGCGCACGATTGCCAGGATCACGTCGTGCCTTTTGCATCGGATCAACGCGCGCAAGCCAGAGCTTTGCGTTATTGTCCGGCGAGTGGAATCTCATCCAAAATTCTTCAAAAGGAACCGCGAGAACGCAGATCTCAAGCATAAAGCGCAAATCAATGCAGTAATTCATCTCGGACTCTTTTTATGATGCCTCAGTTTTACGCTCGCGTTCGACGGGCTAGCGGGGAAGGAAATCGTCATGGACAACAAGCGTCCAGCGCCTCAAGGGAGGCCGCAGTGCATAGATTTGGTTGCCCAGTTTAATCGCCGGGGCATTTTGCGGGGTGCCGCTGCAGCTATGGCTATTACGGCAGTCGCGCGATCAAAGATTGCGTCAGCCGAAGGAGCGGTCGCGGCTAATCCCAACAGCACGCTAGGCAAGGCCATCGCCTCGAAAAGCATCAAGGTCGGCATCGCCGGTCTGGCTGGATTTGGGTACCTTGGCGCGGACGGAAAGCCGACCGGTATTGACGTCGATGTGTTACGAGCCTGTATGCAATCGCTGGGCATTACGAATCTCGAACCCGTGCAGACGGCTTTCGGGTCTCTGATCCCGGGTCTTAACGCAGGTCAGTTCGACGTGGTGGCAGCGGGGTTGGCCATTACCAAACAGCGCTGCTCCCAAGTTGCCTTCGGCGACCCCGCCGCGTGGATCGGCGGCGCCTTCATCGTGAGAAAGGGCAATCCGAAGAAGCTCCATAGCTGGGCCGACGTGGTCCGGACCGAGGCCATCTTCGCCGTCGGAACGGGGTCTTCCGACATCAATATGGCTAAGGCCCTCGGCATACCCGACTCGCGGATCCTCCAGTTCCAGCAGTTCGGCAGTGCCGCCGCCGTGGCTGCCGGTCGAGCCGACTTCACGTCGGCGGGCAAGCTGGTGCAGGTCGAGTACCTCAAGAACAACCCGAATCCCAACCTCGAGATTGTCGATGCCGATCCCGTCGACGCGTCGGGCAACACGATCAAGTACCACTCCGCGGTGGCGTTCAGGCCGCAGGACACCGACTTTCGGGATGCGTACAACAAGGAATTGGCGAAGCTGAAATCATCCGGCCAGCTCTTAGTCCTCTTGGGAAAATACGGCTTGGGTGAAAACGAGGTGCCGAAGACCACGGCTGCCGCCCTGTGCAACTAGAGGATCTCGGCCTGTGGCGTGACATCGCATCCGCGCTGTCGAAAAGCCTCTTCATCACGATCGAGGTCACGGTACTAGCCTCGCTCGTGGCGTTGTGCGCCGCGTTCCTGGCCGGCACGGCACAGCTTGCTCCGTGGCGGCCGGTGAGATGGCTCGCGCGGGTCTACATCGAGACGTTCCGCGGAACCTCCGCGCTCGTCCAGCTCTTCGTGATGTTCTACGTGCTGCCGCTGCTCGGCCTCCGGCTGAGTCCTCTCATGGTCGGCGTGGTCGGGCTCGGGCTGAACTTGGGGGCGTACGGATCGCAGATTGTTCGAGCGGGTATCGTCGCTATTGATCGTGGGCAGCGCGACGCCGCGGTCGCGCTCGGCCTGACGGGTTGGCAGACGCTGAGACGGATCGTGCTCCCGCAGGCGATTCCGCTGATGCTCCCGCCCTTCGGCAACGAGCTTATCGAGATGTTGAAGGCCACCTCCCTCGTGTCACTGATCGCCCTGACAGACCTGACCTTCGCGGGGAATCTGTTCGTCGAACAGCGCGGACACGCGCTGGAGGTCTACATGGCGCTCCTGTTCACGTACTTCGTCCTTGCTCTCCCGCTGAAGCATTTGACCCGGCATCTCGAACGGAGGACGCGCCTGATCGCGGGGGGGCTGAGCGACCTCGCAACGGAGCGGCCCATATGAGCTTCGACTGGGGCTATGCATGGGAGATCCTGCCCGCCATCCTGCGTGGCACTGTCGTGACCATCAAGCTGGGGCTCGCCATCTATGCCGTCGCTCTTGTCGGCGGTCTCATCTTGGCGGTCGTGCGACTGGCACTGACACCGGCACTGGCACGCGCGGTCGACCAATTTACGAGTTTTATTCGAACGACGCCTCCGTTGATCCAGCTCTATGTGCCGTTCTTCATCCTGCCGCAGTATGGGATCGTTCTCAGCGCCGAGGTCACCGGCGTAGCCGTTCTCGGCCTGCATCTCGCGACATTCACCTCTGAAGTCTATCGAGCCGGCATCGAAGCGGTACCACGAACACAGTGGGAGGCGGCGATCGCTATCGGTCTGGATCCGCGCAGGACGTGGATGAGGATCATCCTGCCCCAGGCTGCGCGCAAGGTCGTCCCTCCGCTCGGGAACTATCTCATCGGCACCATCAAGTCGGTCCCCTATCTCGCCGTGATCTCGGTCCAGGACATGCTGGGCACGGCGCTCAATGAGGCAAGCCTCTCGTTCCGCTATTACGAGCCTATTGCGCTGGTAGGTGCCCTGTACCTGGTGATGAGCCTGATAGCGGCTGAGCTCGTCCGCTTTGTGGAGAGGCGCTATGCCGCTGTCTGACGTGTCGGAAAACGAATCTCAGCTCCAGGACACCCTCCTCGTGACCGCGAACGCCAAGATAGCTGATCCTCCGTCGGTCCGTTTCACCTCGATCTCGAAGAGTTTCGGCGAGATCAAAGTGCTGCAGGATGTGAGCTTCGACGTCGCCGCGGGGGAGAAGCTGGCGCTCATCGGACCAAGCGGCTCGGGGAAGACGACGATCCTTCGCCTTCTCATGACGCTCGAGACGCCGACCAGTGGGACGATCGAGGTCAACGGCGAACTGCTTGGGCTGCAGCGGGTTGGGGGAAAGCTCGTGCCTGATCGTCCAGCGCACATCAGAGAGGTGCGGCGCCAGATTGGAATGGTGTTCCAGCAGTTCAATCTCTTTCCCCATATGACGGTCATGGCGAACATCATCGAGGCGCCTGTGCAAGTGCTTGGGATGGAGCGAACCGAAGCAGAGGCGCAGGCGATGGAACTTCTCCGAGCAGTCGGCCTCGTGGAAAAGGCGAGTTCCTTCCCGCGCCAGCTATCTGGAGGTCAACAGCAGCGGGTCGCGATCGCGCGCGCTCTCGCGCTGCGACCGCGGATCATGCTCTTTGATGAAATCACTTCTGCGCTGGACCCGGAGCTCATCGGGGAGGTACTGAACGTCGTCCGGCAACTCGCCCGGGACACTGGAATGACGATGCTGATCGTCACGCATGAAATGAACTTCGCTCGCGATGTCGCGGACCGTGTGATGTTCATGGCCGACGGGCGGATTGTGGAGACAGGAGCTCCAGAGCAGATCTTCACGGATCCGCAGAACGAAAGGACTCGGCAATTCCTTCGCGCGGTCCTGTCCCATTGAGGCATCTCTCCTCAGCTTTGATCGCCAAAGTCTTCCGCACCGATCTGCCCATCCGGAGCTGCCGAATCTCGTCGCGAGCTTCGAAGGGGCCCGCGCCGGACGCCATCTGGTGCTTACAAGCTGAAGGGTCTGCGGCCAATCCCGACCGGCGGCATGATGGGCTATAACTTTGCAGAAAATATCTGGCTCAACCGATGACCATCGTCGTGGTGTCCTCTGAGAGGAGCGATGAGCAGGGCAGCCCCGAGGGCCGAGGTCAATAGCCGAATCGTACGACGCGCTCGCAGATTGCAGAATTTCTTCGAATTTAGCCCGACTTTTGCGCCCTTCGTGCGTCGGCACTCTCTATTTACTTTGCCGGGCAGCCAAGTGGGCGCGAAACGGGTCGATTGGTCGGATGGGTGCAACAGAATTTTGCTTACGGGAAAGATTTATGAACGTCTCGTTCACGAAAGAAGAGCGCGAGTTCCGCGAAGAGAAGCGTCAGTTCTCGTGCGATCGCGTATCCCGAGAAATAGTTGAAGACCGATGTTTGTCACGAAACGAGATGGTCGCCTGGGCGTACCCCAAAGCAAGAAGCCCTGGCATGTTCCGCACGTTCCAAGGAACGCGGCGGAGCGAAATCGATTCCCGTGCAGCATTACATCGTTAGCGGCCAGAGGATCTGGACGATCCGCTCGCAGTATACCGACCCTTTCTTCTGATCGACATGTGCGTCCGAGCCGGACCATTGATGGCAATTACGAAGTGAACGAAATTCGCATAAGAGTGGGACTGCGCCAAAATTACTTGTTGGCATCGAGTGGTACGGCATTGCCAGCGATGGCGCTTCCAAGGTGCGGATCCGGCGCATCAAGGACCCTACCCTGGGGACGCAAGTCGGTGACAGGCGATCACCGAAGCCGCCTCGCTGCGAACAGAATACAAACTCAAGAGGCATAACGTGGACAAGGTAGTCAAGTTCGAGCGTTATGACACAATCGCTGTTGTCACGATCAACCATCCTCCCGTGAATGCGCTGAGCGCTGTAGTGCGTGGCGGTATCGTGGAATGCATCAACGCCACAATCGCCGATCCGCAGGTGAACGCGATCGTTTTGATTTGCGCGGGCCGCACCTTCATTGCAGGGCCAGATATCACAGAGTTCGGCAAGCCGCCCAAGACGCCGGGGTGGGACGAGTTGCTGGCGGCGCTGGAAAACTCGCCCAAGCCCATCGTTGCTGCGATTCATGGGAACGCTCTCGGCGGAGGGTTAGAGGTGGCACTAGTTTGCCATTTTCGGGTCGCGACCCAGAAAGCCAAGCTCGGCCTGCCTGAGGTTAAGCTGGGCCTTCTGCCCGGTAGCGGCGGCACGCAGCGACTTCCGCGCATCGTAGGCGTCGAGAGGGCGCTGGAGATGGTGACCTCGGGCATCCATGTGCCCGCCAGTGAAGCGCTGGCCATGAGCTTGGTCGACGAGATCGTCGAAGAGGGCGAGCTGAAGGAAGGCGCCATCGCCTTTGCCCGCAGGGCGCTCGCGGAGGGCAGGCCGCTCGTGAAGGTCCGCGAGAACAACGCCAAGCTGGAGGCCGCCAAAGGGCATCTGGCGATCTTCGGGAACTTCCGAAAGCTCAATGCCCGGAAGTTCCGCGGCTTCCTGGCGCCCGAGTACAACATCCGCTGCATTGAGGCCGCCGTGAACTCGAACTCTTTCGAGGAGGGCCTGGCGGTCGAGCGCGAGCTCTTCGCCGAGCTGGAGGCCGGACCTCAGTCGATTGCTCAGCGGTATTACTTTTTTGCCGAGCGTCAGGCACGCAAGATCCCTGACGTGCCTGACGACACCCCAACGCGACCGATCAACAAGGTTGGAGTCTTAGGCGCGGGTACAATGGGCGGCGGCATCGCCATGAACTTCGCCAACGCCGGCATTCCCGTGACCATCGTCGAGATCAAGCAGGACGCGCTCGACCGCGGCTTGGGCGTGATCAAGTCGAACTACGAGCGGACGGCCGCGCGCGGCGGCTTGGCGCCAGAGCAGGTGAACCAACGGATGGACCTGCTCACCGGCTCGCTCAGCTTGGAGGATTTCACCGATTGCGACCTGATCATCGAGGCGGTGTTCGAGCGTATGGACATCAAGAAGCAGGTGTTCGCCAACCTCGACCGGATCTGCAAGCCTGGCGCAATCCTAGCCACCAACACTTCGGAATTGAACGTCGACGAGATCGCCTCGATTACCAGGCGTCCGGAGGACGTGATCGGCCTGCACTTCTTCTCGCCTGCAAACGTGATGAAGCTGCTGGAAGTGGTCCGCGGTGAAAAGACCGCCGCTGATGTTATCGCGAGCTCCATGAAGTTGGCTAAGACGATCGGGAAAGTCGCGGTGCTGGCCGGCGTCTGCCACGGCTTTATCGGAAATCGTATGCTGAACCAGCGCGAGCGCGAGGCCAAGAAGTTGGTCTTGGAGGGCGCGAGCCCTTGGGACGTGGACCGGGTGCTCTATGATTTCGGCTTCCCAATGGGCCCCTTCCGGATGAACGACCTGGCCGGGTTGGACCTCGGGTGGGTGATGGAGGAATCGAAGAGTTCCACCTTGCGTGAGGTGCTTTGCGAGATCGGACGTTTGGGCCAGAAGGCCGGCGCCGGCTATTACGATTACGACGAAAATCGCAGCGCCAAGCCCTCGCCGGTCACCGAGAAGATCATCAAGGACTTAATCGCCAAATCGGGCAAGAGCCCGCGCAAGATCTCTGATGAGGAGATTATGGAACGCTGCATTTTTCCGATGATCAACGAAGGCGTGAAAATTCTCGAGGAAGGAAAGGCGCTCCGGGCCTCTGACATCGATGTGGTTTGGGTCAACGGCTACGGATGGCCGGTCTATCGCGGCGGGCCGATGTACTATGCCGACCAGATCGGACTGGAGAAGATTCTGGTCAAGATGAAGGAATTTCACGCCATCATGGGCGACGAGTTCAAGCCAGCGCCCCTGCTGGAGAAGCTGGTCGCCGGCGGCAAGACGTTCGCCAACTTCGACCAGCTCCGGAAGACGCCCTAACTGGCGTAGCATTACAACCCGCTCATCTGGCGGAAGCCTGGATGAGCGGATTTAACCAAAGGACATCTCCTCCCATGCGTGAAGCCATCATCGTCGCCGCGAAACGTACTCCAATCGGCAAAGCCTACCGCGGCGCGTTCAACAACACATGCGGTGCGACTCTAGGCGCCGAATCGATCCGCGCCGTCGTAACCCAGGCCGGCGTCGATCCCGGCGAGATCGACGACGTTGTCATGGGCGCAGCCATGCAGGAGGGCACGACCAGCTTTAACGTCGCCCGCCAAGCCGCTCTGCGCGCTGGTCTGCCGAGCACCGTTTCGGGCATGAGCATTGACCGGCAGTGCAGTTCGGGACTCATGGCCGTGGCGACGGCGGCCAAATACATCGTAAACGATGGTGCATCAATCGCGATCGGCGCGGGCGTAGAGTCGATTAGCCTGGTGCAGAACGATAAGGTGAATCGCTTCAAAGCGTTCGACCCTTGGCTCGAGGAACACATGCCCGAGCTCTGGGTCTCGATGATCGAAACTGCCGAACTCGTGGCCGAGCGCTATGGCGTCAGCCGTGAGGCGCAGGACGAATACGCCCTGCAGTCGCAGCGGCGCACGGCTCAGGCCCAGGCGGAGGGCCGCTTCGCCGATGAGATCGTCCCGGTCACCAGCATCATGAAGGAGGTGGTCAACAAGGAGACCGGCGAGACCGCAGACAAGGAGATCACCATCTCCGCCGACGAGGGCAATCGCCCCCAGACGACACTGGACGACCTCAAGAAGCTTCAGCCCGTGTTCAAGGGCGGCGGCCGCTACGTGAAGGAGGGGAAATTCGTCACAGCCGGCAACGCCAGCCAACTCTCTGATGGCTCGGCCGCGGTCCTGCTGATGGAGCGCAAGGAGGCTGAGAAGCGCGGTCTGCAGGCACTGGGCGCCTACCGTGGCATGGCGGTAGCGGGCTGCCGGCCCGAAGAAATGGGTATCGGCCCGGTCTTTGCGATCCCGAAGCTGTTGGAGCGCACCGGCCTCAAGATCGATGATATCGGTATTTGGGAACTGAACGAGGCCTTCGCGTCCCAGGTGCTCTACTGCCGCGACAAACTGGGCATTCCGAACGAGAAGCTGAACGTCTCGGGCGGTTCGATCTCCATCGGGCACCCATACGGCATGACGGGCGCGCGCTGCAGCGCGCATGTCCTGTACGAAGGGAAGCGCCGCGGCGTGAAGTATGGCGTTGTCACGATGTGCGTCGGCGGTGGCATGGGCGCTGCTGGCCTTTTCGAGATCTTCTGAGACCCAACGGCGTTGATGAGCGCTTAGCTGTTTGGATGATGGCCCGAGCTTCATTCCGCGAGTTAGCATGCGCCGGACTGAGGCAGGGGGGGCAGTTGAGCGTTCTCGAGCTGTGGAGAAAGCCCCGCAAAAATGTGCTTGTCCTGATCAGCGCGTTGAACGGAACACCTTGGACACGATCGCGCGTCATGGACGAAGCTTCGCTTTCTCCGCTTGGCGACAGCCCTGCGGTTGAGGCCGTTACCGCGCGGCCGCTCCTTGAACGAGCGTTCATCGCTGGACTTCGCGCTCAAGCGGTGCGGTTGCAGAGCGCGATCATGAACTGATCATTCATTTTAGGCGAGGATTCGAAATGGATCCGGAGCGCCATAAGCGAGGCCGCGCAACGATTGTGCCCTATTTTTAACCCGACAGGATTCAAAAGAACATCATCAGCAACGAGATTTTCGTGCTTTGATGGGGTTGTTTCCGAGAGCTCACTATGAACGACCCGGCCGGCCCCGACATCAGCTGGCTGTCGCATAAGGACGACCACATAAAAAGGTGGCATCGAAGATGTGTTGTGCGAAGCCAGCCGCTTTGGCCTGAAGACTTCGCAAGGTCTACTACAAGTATGAGTGCGGCCGCTCCCAATCTCGCACCGGAGTTCTAGGAATTGATTGCTAGGGTGCCGCGCACTCTCGATGAGAAAAATCGCGGCACCTCCAAGCGACATCGATCTGGCTCATTATGCCTCGAACAGCTGAAATTCGGTGCCAATGAGCAAAACTCGAGAGTTTAGCGGCGCGTCTAGCATGAAACTGCTTCCGCCGGTGGGCAGAAGGCTTTAATCCGTCAGCAAGACGATAATGGTTTGGCCGTCGACGGGCGCCCCCAGCAGTGCCGGGTCCGGTAGAGGGAGGGGGGTCGATGCCAGGCAGTGGCTTTGTGAAATTATTTGACGTCCAGAGGACCTACGATGGCGAAACGCTCGTCGTTAAAAATCTCAACCTGATGATCAAGCGGGGCGAATTTCTGACGATGCTTGGGCCTTCCGGCGTAAGACGACAACCCTTATGATGCTCGCCGGCTTTGAGGCGCCGACACATGGCTCAATCAAGCTGGTCGGCGCCGACCGTATCAAGATGGGGTGAGAACGATGGCCGCGTCTGGCTTTGCCTGTCCGATGGAGAAGGGCTGGTGCTCATCGGTGGCGCGGTGCTGCTGTTCCTGATTGCGCCGATCCTTGTGATCATCCCGCTCTCCTTCAATTCCGTGCCCTTTTTTAGCTATCCGATGCCGGGGCTCTCGCTGCGCTGGTATGACGAGTTCTTCCTGACTGCTCGCTGGCAGAGCGCCCTGTATAATTCGATTTTCATCGCGGTGGCGGTGACGCTGCTTTCCACCGTGCTGGGTACTCTTGCCGCGCTCGGCCTCAGCCGACCGAACTTCCCGTTGCGCGCTGCGGTGGTGAGCCTGTGATCTCTCCAATCGTGGTCCCGGTCGTAATCACCGCGGTAGCCCTATATTTCCTTTATGCCGATGTCGGGCTGCTCAACACCTATATCGGGCTGATCCTCGCGCACACCACACTGGCCACCCCCTTCGTCGTCATCACCGCCACCGCGACCCTGACGGGTTTCGACCACGCGCTAACCCGTGCCGCCGCTGGTCTTGGCGCGCCGCCGACCACGGTCTTCTTTAAGGTCACCCTGCCGCTCATAATTCCGGGCATGATCTCCGGTTCGCTCTTCGCTTTCATCACCTCCTTCGACGAGGTGGTGGTCGCCCTTTTCATGGCCAGCGCCGAGCAGCGCACCTTGCCGAAAGCCATGTTTTCCGGCATCCGCGAGGAGATCAGTCCGACCATCACTGCCGCTGCCACCGTGCTGATCCTGTTCTCCGTCGCCGTGCTCATTACTGTTGAGTTGTTACGGCGGCGCTCGGAGCGGCTGCGCGGCGTTGGCAACACATGATGGTTCGTATCGCGTTGAGACCGCTGCGCATCTCGAAGCGCATTTGGTCATTGGCGCCAAATCATTGCGTAACCAAGTCGTCCATGAGTGACGTCGCAAACGAAAAGCCTGTACCTTTACATTACATCAGCAGCGCAATCAAATCTCCGCGCGTGCTCGCAAAGAAGCCGGTGTGATCGACTCGACCAAATTCTCAACAGTCGATCCGCTGAAGCGCATCTTGTACAACCGTGAGAAGTCACGACTACTTGAGTTGATGACAGCCAATTATCACGCTCCAGCTCCTACCATCCGCGCCCACGATGTACTTCTGCGTGAAGCGAACAAAATTCGTGGAATCTCTGTGCAGCGAGGGTGCAGGTCGCCGCATTTCCTCGGCAAGATCAGGTAATTGTTCGCAGACCATTCTTGGTACCGAATGGCGATTGCTCGTGCACCGGACCTAAGCGAAACCAACGCGAAGTTTTGTAGCGGAAAATGACTGAAGACATGATCTCGTTGGGCGAGAAGTTGTCTCGCCGCGCTCGGGCGACGCCCGACGCTCCCGCGGTCAGCTGCGGGGAGATTACCCTGACCTGCGCCCAGTTGGAAATGCGGGCGAACCGCATCGCCCGTGCCTTGGAGATGTTGGGTGTCAAGCTCGGCGATCTCGTCACCATCGGGTTGCCTAACGGCGTTGACTTCATTGAGGCCTGCTTCGGCATCTGGAAGCTGGGTGCGACGCCGCAACCGGTGTCCTTTCGATTACCAAAAGTCGAGCTGCAGGCCATCATCGAGCTCTCCGATGCCAAAGTGGTGATTGCATTGCCGACTCTCGAGATAGGCCGACAGCGCGTCACGGTCGATGACCTGCTCTCGCTGTCCGACGATGATCGGCCCGTTGAGCCGCGAGTGCCCCCGATTTGCTGTGCTCTGACCTCCGGCGGGTCGACCGGCCGGCCCAAGCTGATTCTTGCGGGCTCGCGCGGCGTGACGCCTCCTGAGCCGGATAACTTGTCGCTCTGGCGCTTGGGGCCGGGCGACACTGCACTGATTCCCGGGCCGCTCTACCATAGCGGGCCTTTCTGGTTCGCCCTGGAAGCCTTGGTAAGGGACGCCCACCTGGTGTTGATGCCGCGCTTCGACGCGGAGGCCGTACTGGCCGAGATCGAGCGGCATAGGGTGACGTGGATCTACATGGTTCCTACTATGATGGGTCGGATCTGGCGACTACCGGAGGAAGTGCGAGCTCGATACAACGTTTCGACCGTGAAAACGCTCTGGCACATGGCCGCGCCCTGCCCGCCGTGGCTCAAGGAGGCCTTCATCGGATGGTTGGGGCCTGAGGTGATCATGGAGCTTTATAGCGGAACCGAGAGCATCGCATTTGCCATTATTACCGGAAGCGAATGGCTTGACCGTCGCGGCTCTGTCGGCCGCGTGTGCATGGGCGATATGAAGTCTTTCGACGCCGACGGGAACGTGCTGCCGCCAGGCGAGGTGGGCGAGATTTACATGCGGCGTCCGGAGGACGCTACGCCTTCGTATCGCTACGTCGGCGCAAATCCCCGCACCCTGCCTGGTGGCTGGGAAAGTCTGGGCGACATTGGCCATTTTGATGCCGACGGCTACTTGTATATCGGCGATCGTCGTACCGACATGATCCTGGTTGGCGGCTCCAACGTCTATCCGGCTGAGGTCGAGGCGGCGATCGACGAGCACCCGCTGGTGCATTCAAGCGCTGTGATCGGCCTGCCTCATGAGGACATGGGCTCGTCCCTCCACGCGATTGTGCACGCTCGCGCGGGCCTGAGCGAGGGAGCGTTGCTGTCGCATCTAGCCGAACGGCTGGTGTCCTATAAGCGTCCGCGCACTATCGAGTTCGTCGATGAGCCTGTGCGCAATGAGGCCGGCAAGGTCCGTCGGACTCAGCTGCGAGACGAACGGATATCCCGGATGAAGACGGCCGCTGGCTAAACATGCCGGCGGCGCTTTCTTCGGAACGGGGCTCCGGCAGCGCCATGAGACTTCTCGCAAGAAGAGCCGGGCACGGCGCAGCCACAAGGAGCGGTGATCTTGGCGAATTTCGTGGAAATCGAGAAGGGGCTTGGGCCGCAGGGACGCATTGCCGTGGTGCGGTTCGATCGCGGCGATGGCATTAACGCGCTTTCTGCCGACGCAATTCGCGAGTTGACGGAGGCTGCTGAAAGTTTCGACGACGACACCGAAACCTCAGTCGTGATCCTGACCGGCGCGAAGGTTTTCAGCGCCGGCGCCGATCTGAAAGGAGGTGAGGACCGTTCGCACGCAGCGCTGGACATGGCCGCGCTGCGCCGCCAACTGCGGACCGGATCTCGGCTAACCCGCGCTTGGTACGAGATGGACAAAGTGACCATCGCCGCCATCGAAGGATTTTGCATCGGCGGCGGCATCGCGCTCGCCGTTGCCCTTGATTTTCGATTCATAGCACAGGACGCCCACATCCGTGTACCTGAGATCGCACTTGGCATGAACATGAGCTGGCATACAATTCCGCGTATGCTGCAGCTAATCGGTCCGGCGCGAACGAAGCAGGCGATCATCCTCGCCGACCAGCGCATCTCCGCGGCAGAGGCCTACGAGTGGGGATTGGTAGAGCAGGTTACGGAACCCGGTGGGAGCTTTCAGGCTGCGATGGAACTCGCCGGGAAGATAGCGCCCCAGCCGGCGATTCCGGTCGCCATGACCAAGCAAACGGTCAACCGTCTCGCCGGTGCACTTGACGATCTCGCGAGTCACATGGACCTCGATCAGTTGGCGTTGACCTGCATGACCGAAGATTACAGGGAGGGCATTGCGGCCTTCGCCGAGAAACGAAAGCCCCATTTCAAAGGGCGCTGACGCGAACAGAGAGCATCTTGCGGATCTATCGAGGGCGACAAGTTCGTCTGCCCCAGCGAAGTGATCTCCTCTAAACCGCGCGACCGTTATCCAGACCGGACTAATCGTGCTTCAGTAGCCACGCTGCTGACGATGCAAGTACTTGAGGAGAATAGGATGGGATTGTTGGACGGCAGGGTGGCGATTACGCGGTCTCGGTGAGGCTTATGCAAAGCTGTTCACCAAGGAGGGGGCGGCCGTCGTCGTCAACGACCTCGGAAGCACAGTGAATGGCTCGGTGCAAGCGCCGCCGCTGAGAAAGTGGTTGCTGAGATCGTAGCGGTCGGCGGGCGCGCTGTGGCCAATGGCGACGACGTATCCACCCCAGCCGGGGGAGACAATATCCTCAGAACCGCGATCAAAGCTTTCGGCGGAGTCGACATCCTGATCTGCAATGCCGGCATCCTTCGCGACCGGACATTTGCCAAGACGTCCGAAGAGGATTGGGACCTCGTCGTCAAGGTTCATGTGAAAGGGACCTACTGCTGCACGTTACCGGTTTGGAAGTGGCTCAGAGATAATGGTCGGTCAGGTGTGATCATTATGACGTCCTCAACGTCGGGGCTTTTTGGAAATTTTGGTCAAGCAAACTACGGAGCGGCCAAGGCCCGCATCTATGGCTTACGAGTTCTCTCCATCGAGGGCCGCAAATATGGAATCCGCGTTATGGGGGTGCGCCAAACGCGGTCACTCGGATGTGGGCGGATGTTCCAGGCATCCGCGACGGCGAACCCGATCCCATCCTGCGTCCCGAGAACGTCGCTCCCGGCGTGCTCATCATGGCCTCCGACCTGGCGTCGGACCATTCGGGTAAGGTCCTCGCCGTATCGGGAGAAGAGATATCCGAAGTGAAGATGTTGATGACGGAAGGCTTCCATCCCAAAGGGCTCTACACCGCGCAGGACGTGGCTGCCCACGCAAGCTCGGTGTTCTTCCCGGCAGACCTGAAGCGGCTCCTCTTGAAGGATTGAGCCTGGGGAAACCTGGCATTGGCGAAGGCTGCAAGGCGTTCCGCTAGCGCCCGCCGGCGCGTTGAGAACCCTGTCGAAGTGGACTTCGGCTGATCTCTCCCAGCACCGGATGCGTCAGCAACCGGAGCTCAGGACTTGGCCGGCGCGGTTAGAGCCTTTCATTGCTTAATTGAATCGGAGGGGATTCCGGTTTTTGGCGGATTGTGATTCAAGATGCTGACTGGATTGGAGGCCAGCATCGCATGACCCGACCTCTTTCCCTGGATCTTCGCGAGCGTGTGGTGGCGTCGGTTTTGGCGGGCGAGAGCTGCCGGTCTGTGGCGGAACGGTTTGGTGTTGCGGTCTCGTCAGTTGTGAAGTGGTCACAGCGGCAGCGGGCGACCGGCTCGGTTGTGCCTGGCAAGATGGGCGGTCACCGCAAGCCCGTGCTTGATCCGCACCGCGCCTTCATCGTCGACCGGATCACTCAGACGCCGCACCTGACGCCGCATGGTCTGAAGGCGGAACTGGCAGCCCGTGGGGTCAAGGTCTCACACAACGCGGTCTGGCTGTTCCTGCGCCGGGAAGGGCTGCGGTTCAAAAAAAACACTGTTCGCCCTCGAACAGGCTCGCGCCGACGTCTCGCGTAGGCGCCAGCGTTGGCGATCCTGGCAGGCCGGACTTGATCCGGGCCGGCTCGTCTTCATCGATGAGACCTGGATCAAGACCAACATGGCCCCTTTACGGGGCTGGGGCCCCAAAGGAGCACGCCTGCGCGGCTTCGCCCCGCATGGTCACTGGCGTACCCTCACATTCCTCGGCGCGCTCCGCCATGACCAACTCACGGCACCCTGCGTCTTCGACGGCCCGATCAACGGCGAATGCTTCCGCGCTTATGTGAAGCACCTTCTCCTGCCAACCCTGCGCGAAGGCGACATCGTCATTCTCGACAATCTCGGAAGCCACAAGTCGAAAGCTGTCAGGCAGATGATCCAGGCTGCTGGCGCCAGGCTCTGGTACCTGCCGCCATACTCGCCCGACCTCAACCCGATCGAACAGGCCTTCTCCAAGATCAAACACTGGATGCGGCAAGCTCAGAAGCGCACCATCGAGGACACTTGGCGCCACATCGGTCACCTCGTCCACGACATCCAGCCTCGCGAATGCGCCAACTACTTCGCCAACGCCGGTTATGCTTCAGTCAAAATGTGAAACGCTCTAAGAGAGCCGAATCTCCCGAGGAGGAGGGCAAGCCATTCATGAGCTACCCAAATACGTCCTCACTCTATTGTCGCACGAGCTCGATTGTCGGCACCCTTAGCGCCAGTTGGAGTATAATGCTTCTCGCTCCACATAAGGAACTGCGGGCTGAGATCGGCGATTTTGGTCGCGCCGATCTGGGCCATGCTGATATCGATTTCGCGACGGAAGATCGCCAATGCCCTTGCCGCGCCAGCCGCTCCGCCAGCGGTCCTTCGTATTTGCCCTTCTTGGGGCAGAATTACGGCCATCCAATGCGCTACATCAGTGAAATTCATTCTAGCAGTCAGATAATATTTCCTTGAACGACAAGAGCCTTCTGTCGACCGCCTCACCATCTCCGTACTGGTTCAGCTGGAGGATCTCTGCTTCTGCAAGACGGGCGAGGACGGCCCTAGGCGGGAATTGGTTTGCGGCGCAACAACATCTGCGGCGCGCCGATCCGCGAAGGCTGAGGGATTGGCGAGGGTTCTGCAGGGTTACATCATACGACGTTTGCTTGCGCTGATACCGACGCTGATCTTCGCCTCCCTTATTGTCTTCATTACCATTCGGCTGATGCCCGGCAACATCACCGACCTGATGCTGTCGCAGAACGATGTGAGTGCAGCCAAGCAAAGCCGGGAGCAACTGGAGGCTGCGCTTGGGCTCGATTCGCCGATATATATCCAATACCTCAAGTGGATCGGCGCGCTCTTGTTCAGAGGAAGCCTTGGCGATTCGCTGTGGACCAACACTCCGGTGATGGAAGAAATCCTTCATCGCTTGCCGATTACATTCGAGCTTGGCATCCTCGCGCTCATTGTATCGGTGATCGTCGGCATTCCGGTCGGCGTCTATGCTGCGCTGAAGCAGGATACAATTGGCGACTATATCCTTCGCACATTCTCGATTCTCGCGCTCGCCATTCCAGGCTTTTGGATTGGCACGCTGGTGATGGTGTTCCCGTCGATTTGGTGGGGATGGTCGCCCTCGGTCAAATTCATTCCCTTATCGCAAAACCCTTGGGGCAATTTCCTGCAGCTGCTCATTCCGGCGCTGATCCTCGGCGCGGCGTTCTCGGCAATCACTATGCGGCTGACCGCACGCTGATACTGGAGGTGATGCGGCAGGACTACATCCGCACGGCAAAGGCGAAGGGGCTTTCCACCGGCACCATCGTGATGCGCCATGCTCTCCGCAACGCACTGATTCCCGTCATCACCTTGGTCGGTCTGCAGGCCGGTGCGCTGATCGGCGGCGCGGTTATCCTCGAGCAGATCTTCGTCATTCCCGGTATGGGCCAATTGCTGCTGGAGGCTGTGAGCTCGCGCGACTACCCGACCATCACCGGCGTATTCCTCGTTTTCGGTGTGGCAATCGTGTTCATCAATCTGCTGGTCGACGTGAGCTACGGTTTCCTTGACCCCAAGGTAAGGAGCCGCTGATGGCTGAAGTTGCTGGCATCGAGCCCGCCGATATCTCGGTTGCGATCCGTCAGGCAGCGACCAAGCGTCCGAGCGCGGTGTCCGAATTTTTCATTCGCCTGTTTCGCGAGAAACCGCTTGGGGCCGCCAGGCGCGGTGATCTGTCTGGTCTTCTTGTTCGCTGCCGTCTTCGCCGACGTGCTCGCGCCTTACGGCTACAACCAGATCATGCCGATGAACCGGTTGAAGCCGCCGAGCTCGCATTTTTGGTTCGGTACCGACAATCTCGGTCGCGACATCTTTTCCCGCATTCTTTATGGTGCGCGCCTCTCCGTCATCATCGGTCTTTCGGCGGCCGGCCTTGCGACGTCAATTTCGATCGTTCTCGGCATTACCACGGGCTCCCTTGGCGGCCGGTTCCATATGCTGGTCCAGCGTTTCGTCGACGCCTGGATGAGCTTTCCCGAACTCGTCGTCCTGATCGTGGTGGTCGCGGTGGTCGGCCCTGGCATGCTCCCCGTCATCGTCATACTCGGCTGCTTTCTTGGAATCGCCGGATCTCGCATTATCCGCAGCACCGTGCTCTCGGTGCGCGAGCAAAGTTACATCCACGCTGCACAGTCAATCGGCGCCGGCACGAACCGCATCTTGTGGCGGCACATCCTGCCGAATGTCATGCCGCCGGTAATCGTGTTGTTCACGACGCGCGTCGGCGCGGTCATTCTGGCCGAAGCCTCGCTGTCGTTCCTCGGGCTGGGAGTCCCGCCGCCGGCGCCGTCCTGGGGCGGCATGCTCACCGGTTCATCGCGCAATTACATGTATCTCGCACCTTGGATGGCGCTGGCGCCCGGCATCTCCCTCACATTAGTGGTGTTCAGCATCAACATGTTCGGTGATGCACTGCGCGATCTGCTCGACCCGCGCATGCGTGGCCATCGTTAAGCTATGAAGAAATCGTTCTAGGAGAAAATCATGCACACCAAGACGTTGCGTCGTCTCGCCAGTGTCAGCGCGCTTAGCCTCGTGCTCACCACAAGCTTCGCCTGGTCCCAGACCAAACTTGAGACGCCGAGATACGGCGGCACCCTGGAAATATCGACAGTCAGTGCGACTCTTTCGGCACTGTCGTTCGACAGCGCTGACTGGCCGTGGAAGCACAACCAGGACACCGGCGCTGTCTACGAGCAGCTTTTTGCCGCCGACCTGTCCAAGGCCAAATCCCGTGGCGGCTCGAACAGCTTCATATCCGACGTGTACATCCCCTCGCAGTTGATTCGCGGCGAACTCGCGGAGAAGTGGGGGTGGCTCGAGAATCTGCTGCGTATGAAGGTCACGCTGCGCAAGGGCGTGATGTTTCCTGAAAAGCCGGGCGTGATGGCAAAGCGTGAGCTTGTCGCAGACGACGTTGTGTTCGACTTCAAGCGCCTGTCGACCAGCCCGAAGGCAGTCGCCAAGTACTTCGACTTTATCAAGGACGTGCGCGCAGAAGACAAGTACACGGTCGTGTTCGAGATGTCGAAGTTCAACGCCGAATGGGATTACCGTTTCGGCTACGGTTATTACTCCGCCATCATACCCAAGGAGGTCGTGGACGCGGGCGCCGCGAACTGGAAGAACGTCACCGGCCCGTTCAAGCTGACGGATTACGTTCAGGGCAACTCTCAGACCTACGAGAAGAATCCCGACTACTGGGACAAGGAGACAATCAACGACAAGGAGTTCAAGCTCCCCTACGTCGACAAGGTCGTGTACCGAATCATCAAGGATGAAGCGACGCGCAACACTGCACTTCGCACCGGCAAGCTGGACATCATGGAGTCCATCCGTTGGGCAAGATGCCGAGCAGTTGAAAAAAAGTACGCCGGCTCCGAAGTGGAACCGCTGGCTCAACCCGACGGGCACATTCCTGTCGATGCGCGTCGATCAGAAGCCGTTCGACGACATCCGGGTCCGACGCGCCATGAACATAGCGGTCAACAAGGAAGAAATCATCAAGTCGTACTACAATGGGAATGCGGAGCTGTTCGCTTACCCGCAGCATCCAGAGTATACCGGCTACTTCCAGCCTCTGAACGAACAACCGGCCAGTGTCCAGGAGTTGTTCAAGTACGACCCGGCCAAGGCGAAAAAGCTGCTCGCCGAAGCAGGTTATCCGAATGGCTTCACCTTCAAGACGCAAGTCTGCTCGTGCAGTCCGACCAGATGGACCTCATTTCGCTGATCGCGGCCTATCTTGAGCAAGTCGGCGTGAAAATGGAGATCCAGCCGATGGAGTATGCGGCGTTCCTTTCGGCGATGATGACCAAGACGCTCGCGCCTGGCTATTTGATGAGTAGCGGCCATACCAGTCCGACGACGACGATCCGCAAGAATTTCACAACCGGGAATCCCTGGAATGCATCACAATGGAACGACCCAAAGATCGATGAGCGCATGGAAGCGACCTTACAGGAACGCGACGAAAACAAGCGTCAGGCCTTGATCCGGACGATGACCACCGAGATGCTCGACAAGGCGCCGTATCTCTGGCTACCGACCCCCTACGCCTATACGGCGTGGTGGCCGTGGGTGAAGGGGTACGAAGGCGAGTTGCGCGCCGGCGCCGAACGTCCGGGCCCGATCTACGCCCGTATCTGGATTGATCAGGATCTAAAGAAGAAAATGGGATATTGAGCGAAGGCAAGCCACATCGATGCAAAGAAGCGGCGGCACTGGTCGCTACTGTCATGATTCCGTGAGAGTCCCCCCGTTGCGCCGCGAAGCCTTTACCGCAAAGCTCGGAGTAAGTCATTCAGTGAGTGAGCCTCTTCTCCAAGTCCGCAACCTGACCACCAAGTTCGGTCACGGACGCGGCGCCTTCGCCGCTGTCAACAACGTGTCCTTCGACGTCGCCGCGGGAGAGACGCTCGCCATCGTTGGTGAAAGCGGATCGGGCAAGAGCGTGACGGCGCTGTCGGTCCTGCAGCTTGTGCCCGATCCGCCCGGCCGCATTACGGCCGGCGAGATCATCTTCGACGGCATCGAACTGACGAAGCTCAAGGAAGACGAGATGCGAGCGATCCGCGGCAACCGGATCGCGATGATCTTCCAGGAGCCGGTGACGTCACTCAATCCGTCGCTGACCATCGGCCAGCAGATCGCCGAGCCGATCAACCTGCACAAGCAGCTGACGTGGCAAAAGGCCTACGACAAGGCAAAAGAACTGCTCGATCGCGTGCGGATGCCCGACGCCCGCAGCCGGCTTTCGGCTCATCCGCACCAGTTCTCAGGCGGCATGCGCCAGCGCATCATGATCGCGATGGCGCTCGCCTGCCAGCCGAAGCTGATCATCGCCGACGAACCCACAACCGCGCTTGACGTGACTGTGCAGGCACAGATCCTCGAGCTGTTGAAGGCGCTGACGCGCGAGACCGGCACGGCACTGATCCTGATAACTCACGATCTTGGCGTGGTGGCACGCTACGCCGATCGCGTGTGTGTGATGTATGGCGGCAAAATCATCGAGACGGCAAGCGCGCTCGATCTCTACGGTAGGCCGATGCATCCCTACACGCGCGGCCTGATGGCCTCGATCCCGCGGCTCGACCAGCCAGCCGGACGACGACTCGTGCCAATCAAAGGACAGCCGCCAAACCTCTCGCAGCTGCCGAGCGGCTGCTCGTTCAATCCGCGCTGCAGCGAGGCGATGGAACGCTGCCGACGCGACGTGCCAGAGCTGATGAAGGCCGACGAAAAGCACATGCATGCGTGCTGGATGGCGCCCCATGTCTGACGTGTTGACCCATGAGGAGCTGCGTGGCGCAGTGAAATCCAACGTCATTCTTGACGTTCAGGATCTCAAGGTTCATTTCCTGGTCTACGGTGGACTGCTCCAGCGCGAGGTCAGCACCGTCAAGGCGGTCGATGGCGTGTCGTTCCAGGTGCATGAAGGCGAGACGCTCGGGCTGGTTGGCGAGAGCGGATGCGGCAAGTCTACCACAGGCCTCGCCATCCTGCGGATGCTGCCGATCACGTCTGGAAAGATCGTGTTCGAGGGCGTCGACATCACCAACTATAACCGGAGCCAGATGCGGCCGATACGCAGGCGCATCCAGATGGTCTATCAGGATCCATTCGGATCGCTCGATCCGCGTATGAAAGTCGGCGACATCATCGGCGAGCCGTTGGAAATCCATAAGCTGCATGGCAAAAGGGCGGAGCGTCGCGCGCGCGTGATGGAGCTGATCGAGATGGTCGGGCTACGGCATGACATGATTGATCGCTATCCGCACCAGTTCTCCGGCGGCCAGCGGCAGCGAATTGGCATCGCCCGCGCCCTCGCAGTCGAGCCGCGTCTGCTGATCTGCGACGAGCCGGTGTCGGCGCTCGACGTGTCGATTCAGGCGCAGGTGGTCAACCTGTTTCAGGAGCTGCAGGAGAGGCTCGGCATCTCTTCGATCTTCGTCGCACACGACCTTGCGGTGGTGCGGCATGTCAGTCAGCGCATCGCCGTAATGTATCTCGGTGCGATCGTCGAGATCTCCACGCGCGACGAGCTCTATGCGAACCCGAAGCATCCTTACACCAAGGCGCTGATGCTCGCTATTCCAGTCCCAAACCCCGTCCTTGAGGCCGGGCGTAGCCACCAGACGATCCAGGGCGAGGTGCCGAGCGCAGAGCGGCCGCCACTGGGCTGCCGCTTTCATCCGCGCTGTCCGCACGCGATGCCGGTCTGTAAGGAGAAGACGCCTGAACTGCTCCCCGAGGGAAATGGAATGGTGGCGTGTCATTTATTCACGTAATGGCCAGCAACTTGAGGCAAACGTTCCTAGTCGGGCGATTCAGTCAGATTGATGGGTATAGTTGCTTGAGTTTGACGCGAGCATTTTTGGTTGAGAATTGCCAATCGGCTTTGGTGTGGTTGGCGTTTCGGTCGTTCTGCCATGCGGCGATTTCCTCGATCAGGGTTTGTTTGTCGGGGATACGGCGATCGAGGCATTGTTTGGTTTGAACGCCGAGTTCGGATTCGGCCAGATTGAGCCAGCTCCCGTGTTTTGGAGTGTAGTGCCATTCGTAGCGCTCGACCAGCCGCCTGGCTTCGGGTGCCGGAAAGGCTTGGTAAAGTGAAGCCTTGCTCTGGACGCTGAGATTGTCCCGCACCAGAACAATAATTTTGGCGCGCGCGAAGTGGATATCGGCCAACTCCTTCGAGACCTGAGCGTAGTCGACAGCGGCATGGCGATCTGTGACCTCGACATGGCGCCAGCCTTCGAGTGGAGCAAACATCATGAACAGATTGGCGGTGCCGTTGCGCTCGTACTCGTAATCGAAGCGGGCCGGGCGTCCCGCTCTCATCGGGATCGGCACTCGCGTTTCGGCAATCAGTTGCTTGGATGTCTCGTCCAGGCAAACCAGCGGACAATCGCCGTCGTGCGGCCGTGTATAGACGGCCAGCACGTCTTCCATGGCGGCTACGAACGCGCCGTTCGCCTTCGGCGGGATAACCCAGCACTGTCGGCGATGGGGCTGGAGGATGTTTTTTAAGCGCGCGCCCGATTGTGCTGTCGCTGGATCGACGATGCCGAGTTGCACGACCTTGTTCTCCAGCAACCGAAGGGTCCAGCGGACGCGTCCCTTGGGCGGCTTGGAGCAGGCCAGGGCAACCAGCTTGGCTTCCTTCTCGCCGTCAAAAATCCGTGCCACAGCAGGCGTCGCCCGTTGCTTGCGGCTCAACACTGCCTCGAAGCCCTCTTCCACCAGTTGCTTCCGGACCCGATAAACCATCGAAACGCTGGTGTCCAAAGCCTTGATGATCCGGCTGTCGCTCCAGCCTTCACCGGCATCCGGGACGTCAGCCTTCAACAATATTCTTGCCTTCAGCAGCCGCTGGGCCGGGCTATTGCCCTTCCGTATCAACGCCTCAAGCTGTTCGCGTTCCTCCCCGCTCAGCCGCACAACATACTTCTTTACCGAAATCTCCTTGGTCGCCATGATTGTCTCCGTCGTTCGCGTCGCGCGACGGAATCGAATCACAAAAAACACATCCCTTCAAACTAATTGAAGCGGGCGACTAGTCGTTAAACACACCGGGCTGACCGCCATAGCCAACGACGCGCAAGCCTAGGAAACTTTCGACAAGTCTCGTCGCGCCTGCGCCGCCTGATCTCCTCGTTGAGACGTTCGAGCATGTTGGCCTTTTCAGGCCGCGATCATTGTCGGAGACGACGAACTCGGCGCCGTGAAGGCCCTGCATGATCGACGCCCTGTCCATCGCGGCGGCCTCGTGCACCATAGCGACAGGGGCAGCCAATACGTCTCT
>NZ_JAVAYN010000040.1:0-25239 GCF_054863025.1 Bradyrhizobium sp. 23AC | reverse complement strand
ATGATCTGCGCTTCCAACTCAATCCCACGATCGCGGCCGTATCGACGCTCACAATAATTCTGACAACGTTGCTGCTCGCCACAGCCCACCTCATGCGCAAGCGCGTCGAGCAACTGACGAGCGAACAAGACTGACTTGATCCCAGAGCGTGGCTGTGCTCGTGCGAGCCGAAGCGCAAAAAAGCTCCCATGCGATACGATTGATTCTTATCAGCGCAAGATTCGCTTTATGACCGAGTCTCACGCGTCCTCGCTGAAAAGTAGTCGCGCCTTGGTGTCACGGCTGCTGGGCCGTCCAAAGCTGATCCGCTTTGTCTAATGCGGCGCGCTAAAGCTTCAGATCCGTCCGATCCAGCGCGCAATTTCGGTCGTCCGGCCGGCTATATCGGTGAAAACCAGCGAAATCAGCGGATACAAAGGCGCCAATGCAGGTGTGTCCCTACGATCTTGGCCGCGCACGCAACTTCTGCAATGGAGGGAAGAGGGTCGATGCCAGGCATGAACACTGCCTTTGTGGAGTTTTCCGACGTTCAGAAGACCTACGACGGCGAAACGCTGGTCGTTAAGAATCTCAACCTGGACATCGCCCGGGGTGAGTTTCTGACGATGCTGGGGCCATCTGGTTCCGGCAAGACCACAACCCTCATGATGCTCGCCGGCTTCGAGGTGCCCACCCAGGGCTCAATCCTGCTGGCGGGGCGCTCGATCGAAAACATGCCCCCGCACAAGCGCGACATCGGCATGGTGTTCCAGAACTATGCCCTTTTCCCACATATGACCGTGGAGGAGAACCTCGCCTTCCCGCTCAAGGTCCGCAAGCTCGGCAAGGCCGAGACCGAGGCCAGGATCAAGCGGGTGCTCGACGTGGTCCGGCTCGGCGCGTATGGAGGGCGCCGGCCGGGTCAGCTTTCCGGCGGGCAGCAGCAGCGCGTAGCGCTCGCCCGCGCCCTCGTCTTCGATCCCAAGCTGGTGCTAATGGACGAGCCGCTCGGCGCACTGGACAAGCAGCTGCGCGAGCAGATGCAGCTCGAGATCAAACATATTCACGAGGATCTCGGCGTAACGGTGGTCTATGTGACGCATGATCAGGGCGAGGCGTTGACCATGTCGGACCGCATAGCGGTGTTCAACGACGGGATCATCCAGCAGCTCGCCGCGCCCGCCGAACTCTACGAGCGGCCGCAGACCACTTTCGTCGCCCAGTTCATCGGCGAGAACAACCGGCTTCACGGGAAAGTCGTGGCGATGAACGGCGCGACCTGCAAGGTGGAGATTCCGGGCGCCGGCACCGTGCAGGCTCTAGCCGTCAATGTCGAGGCGGTTGGCCGGCCGACCGTGCTGTCGTTACGGCCCGAGCGGGTGAAGCTGAACCCGACGCCGGGCTCACTGCCCAGTATCTTCAGCGCGCGGGTTACCGAGCTGATCTATCTGGGTGATCACGTGCGCACGCGAGTCTCGGTATGCGGCCATGATGACTTTGTGATCAAACTGCCGAATTCGGAAGGCGTGACGCAGATCGAGACGGGTGCGGAGATCACCGTCGGCTGGAAAACCGAGGATTGTCGGGCGCTCGACGCGCCGTGACGATGACGGGGCTTCGCCGCGAGCAAGGTGAGATTTCAGCAAGGCCGCCTTCAACCTTGGGGGTGGCATAACAGGGAGAGAGTAGACGATGAGGAAGCCATTGATGATCGCGAGCGCGCTGGCCGTGAGCGGCGTGGTAGCGGTGCTGCTTGTGTCGGCGGAACCCGCCTTTGCGGGCGATCAACTGACGATTACCTCCGGGGGCGGCGCCTATCAGAAGGCCGAGCACATGGCCATATTCGAGCCCTTCTCAAAGGCGACCGGGATCAAGATCACGGAAGCCGAGTATGACTACGGAATCGCCAAGATCAAAGCCATGGTCGAGACGAATTCCGTGAGTTGGGACGTTGTCGACGTCAGCTCATCGGAGGCCCTACGACTATGCGACGAGGGCATCCTCGAAACGATCGACTGGAAGAAGCTGGGCCTTGACCGGGGGAAGTTCTTTGCCTCCGACAAGTTTGACTGCGGGGTACCAGATGCCATCTCCGCCACAGTCATCGCCTATGATAAGGATAGATTGCCGAACGGCCCGAAGACCATCGCCGACCTGTTCGACCTAAAGAAATTTCCCGGCAAGCGCGGACTAATAAAAGGCTCCTACGCTAACCTCGAATGGGCGCTGATTGCCGACGGCGTGGCCGTCAAGGACGCCGAAAAGGTGCTCGCCACGCCCGGAGGCGTCGATCGCGCCTTCAAGAAGCTCGACACGATCAAGAAGGACGTCGTCTGGTGGACGTCCGGCCAGCAGCCTGTGCAGCTGTTGGCCGACGGCGAGGTCATCATGACCGCAGCCTATAACGGCAGAATCTACGATGCCGTCAAGAACTCCGGCAAGCATTTCGAGATTATGTGGGATGCTGCGGTATTGAACTTTAACTTGTGGACGATTCCCAAGGGTACTCCGCGGCGGGACGACGCCTACAAGTTCATCGCTTTCGCCGCTTCGCCTCAGTCGCAGGCCGAGTTAACGCGCTATATCCCCTACGGTCCCGCCAACAACGACGCGCTAGCGTTGGTCGATCCGGCGATGCTGTCCAACCTTCCGACTGCGCCCGACAAAGTTGCTGTGGCTGTGGAGAGAGACGCCAACTTCGGGAATGAGAAGGGCGATGAGTTGAGCCAACGCTTCAATGCCTGGCTCGCAAATTAGTTGAGAGGGGACGGCGGGGAGGGCTTCCGTCCTCCTCGCCGTCCCCAGGGGACAAACTGAGAGGAGAGTCGATGACGACGATGGTCGCCCAAATCGCCGGCAGTCCCGATGGCGTGCCGCTGCGGATCAAGCTGCAGCGGGTCGAGCGGCGGCGCAAGCTGAGGGCCGTCACCCTCGTCTTGCCGCTCCTGCTGTTGGTCCTGATCGGCTTTATCTTGCCGATCGGCCAAATGATGTTCAACGTCATCCATGACGATACGCTGCTGAGGCTTATGCCGCGAACCATGGCGGCGTTAAGCGCCTGGGATGGCAAAGACCTTCCCAACGAGACCGTCTATGCGGCGCTGGCGAGCGACCTGAAAGAGTCCTACGCTCAGAGGACCGCGCCTCAGGTCGGCACGCGAATAAACTATGAGATACCCGGCGCCAGCAGCCAAGTGACATCGAGCGCCCGCAAGGCGAGTTCGCTTTCCACCGGTCCCTACAAGGCGGAGCTGATTGAGATTAGTCCGCTCTGGGGGCAACGTGACGTCTGGAGCCTGCTGAAGCGCGGAAGCTCGGCCTATACGGCTTTCTACCTGCTGCGTTCGGTCGATTACCAGTATGGCCGGGACAACCAGATCGTTGCCTCTCCACCGGAGACCGCGATCTTCCGCGACGTTTTCTTGCGAACGTTTGGCATCAGCATTGGCGTGACCGCCGCGACCCTGCTGCTGGGCTTTCCGGTCGCCTATCTCCTGGCGACATTGCCGCCCAGGTCCAGCAATCTGCTGCTGATCATGGTCGTGTTGCCGTTCTGGACCTCGGTGCTAGTGCGCACCATCGCCTGGGTCGTGCTCTTGCAGCAGCACGGCCTCGTCAATGAAATGTTGATGGCGCTGCATGTCATATCGCAGCCGGCCGAGCTCATCCACAACCGCGTCGGGACGATCGTGGCCATGACCCATATCCAGCTGCCCGTCACGGTGCTACCGATCTACAGCGTGATGAAGACGATCTCCCCGAAACTTGTCCGCGCCGCTCGCTCGCTCGGTGCCGGACCTTTCTACGCCTTCTGGAAGGTCTACTTCCCGCTGACCCTGCCAGGGATCGCCGCCGGCTGCCTGCTGACCTTCATTCTATGCCTAGGCTACTACATAACCCCTGCGATCGTCGGCGGCCCGGCGGACCAAATGGTTAGTTACTTCGTAGCGTACTACACGAACGAGGTGCTCAACTGGGGTATGGCCTCGGCCCTTGGCGCGATCCTGCTTACCGCGACGCTGCTGCTCTACTATGTCTTCCACAAGCTGGTCGGAGCCGACCGGATCAAGATGGGATGAGAACGATGGCTGCTTCCGCCTATGCGTCACCGATGGAGAAGGGCTGGTACTACCTGCACCGGCTGATCTGCGGGGCGGTGCTCCTGTTTCTGATCGCGCCGATTCTCGTGATTATCCCGCTCTCGTTTAATTCAGTGCCCTTCTTCAGCTATCCAATGCCCGGGTTGTCCCTGCGCTGGTATGAGGATTTCTTCCTCACCGGCCGGTGGCAGGGCGCGCTGCACAATTCGATCTTCGTCGCGATGGCGGTCACGCTGCTGTCGACCTTGCTGGGCACACTGGCCGCTCTAGGGCTCAGCCGACCGAACTTCCCCTGGCGAATGATGGTGATGAGCGTACTGATCTCGCCCATGGTCGTGCCACTCGTGATTACAGCAGTCGGGGTTTACTTCGTCTATGCAAATGTCGGGCTGCTTAGCACCTTTGCCGGGCTGATCCTGGCGCACACCATACTGGCCACGCCCTTTGTCGTCATCACCGTGACCGCAACACTGATGAGTTTCGACCACTCTCTGACCCGCGCAGCCGCCGGGCTCGGTGCTCCGCCGATCACGGTTTTCCTCAAGGTCACTCTGCCGCTCATACTTCCGGGCATGATATCCGGTTCGCTCTTCGCCTTCCTGACCTCCTTCGACGAGCTGGTGCTTGCCCTTTTCGTAGCCGGTCCCGAGCAGCGCACCTTGCCGATGGTCATGTTTTCTGGCATCCGCGAGGAGATCAGTCCGACCATCACTGCCGCCGCCACCGTGCTGATCCTGTTCTCCATCGCCATGCTGACCACTGTCGAGCTGCTGCGGCGGCGCTCTGAGCGCCTGCGCGGGGTTCGCGACCTCTGAGCAAAAGACATTAAGATCAATGTCGCCAAAGCCGGCGCGCGCTCGCAAGGAGAGCCAATCTGGTCAACTCGACCCCTCTCCGATTTGAAGCCTGGATAGTCTGTCCACAGTCAGAGTGTCGAATGATAGAGTTCGGCGAGCAAAGTGGCTTCAGAGGTGTAAAGAAGCCATACTCCTGCTAACCGCCTGAGCACGTCACAAACCAGTTCCGCATGGCAGTAGCGAAATCCGCGTGATGTCGTGAAAACGAGTGCGTGGCCCGGCGATTGAGTCGCATCGGCTGAATGCGATCGCCTTCATGACCAAAGCGAAAAACCATCGCGCGCCAATTAGCGCATCCTCAGGAAGGCGCCTTGGCGTGAGCTCGAAATCGCAGTCAATGCTTTTCTTTCTGCAGGATTTCTCCAGCATCCAGTGATTTTTTGCGGCCTTTGTGCGTTGAGCCGCTTTACGTCTGTTCTCTCCGTCACTGCTATTCGAGTAAATTCTGCTTGCAGCAGAGACTTTGTGGGATTGCTTCCGGAGCCCGAAATGAGCAAGCAGCCGCGCGCTCGCTGATCATCATGTGATTGGTTCTGTTCGCGTAGCATGCATGCTGGGGTAATGAGGGTGTCTAGATCGTGACCAAAATAGATGTCGTCGGTATCGCGCTAGAGACGTCCTCGCTGGTGGGGCGCTATGGCGTTCGGTCAAGTCGCCTAGCTGCGGCACGAGGCGATGCGCGGTACCCTTCGACCCTCGATCCAGGCCCCTGTTGCGAGCCCTCCTTCGCGCTCGGTTAAGGCCGAAATGACCATCTGACCAGAATCTTCACAGGACATTGAATGGATATCGCTTTCACGAAAGAAGAGCGGCAGTTCCGCGAAGAGGTGCGTCAATTCCTGTGTGATCACGTGCCGCCGGAGACGCGCCGCAAACTTATCGAAGGCCGAGGCATTTCCAGGGACGAGATGGTCGCTTGGACGCGCATTTTGCACAAGAAGGGTTGGGCTGTGCCTGACTGGCCCAGGAGATATGGCGGAACCGGCTGGACGCCGGCCAAGCTGTATATCTTCGGTGAAGAGTTGCAGATGTATCCGGTGAAGGGGCTGCCCGACTTCGGTACGTCCTTGGTAGGGCCGGTGATTTATACCTTCGGCACTGAGGCACAAAAGAGATATTACCTGCCGCGTATTGCAAACGCCGATGATTGGTGGTGCCAGGGCTTCTCAGAGCCCGGCGCGGGCTCCGACCTCGCCTCGCTCAAGACACGGGCTGTGCGGGATGGCGACCACTACATCGTCAACGGCCAAAAGATATGGACGACGCTCGCGCAATATGCCGACTGGATTTTCTGTCTGGTCAGGACCAATCCGGATGTTAAAAAACAGTTGGGCATCTCCTTCCTTCTGATCGACATGAAGTCGCCTGGAATTACCGTGCGCCCGATCCAGCTGATCGATGGCAGTTACGAAGTTAATGAAGTCTTCTTCGACAACGTGCGCGTTCCCGCTGAAAACCTTGTTGGCGAGGAAAACAAAGGCTGGGACTACGCCAAGTTCCTCCTCGGCAACGAGCGGTTCAACATCGCTAGTATTGGTTCTTCCAAAGAACGTGTCCGGCGCATCAAGACACTTGCCGCGCTGTGCCAGATTGGAGATGAGCGGCTGATTGACCAGGCCGCGTTCCGTGAAAAGGTGGCCGCAGTTGAAATTCAGCTAAAGGCGCTGGAGGTGACGCAGCTTCGCGTTGTCGCTAATGCGTCCAAGCGGCAGAGCGCCACTCAAGATCCTGCGAGCGCCATCCTCAAAATGAAGGCCTCGGAGATCCAGCAGGCGACAGCGGAGCTTCTGCTTGAGGTCGCTGGCCCCCACGCTATGCCCTATATGTCAGAAGAGGATAGCCAAAGCCATAAAGGGCCGATCGGTCCCGATTGGGCCGCAGCTATCGCGCCCGCCTATTTCAATGTTCGCAAAGTCTCGATCTATGGTGGGTCTGACGAAATTCAAAAGAACATCATCGCCAAGGCGATTCTCGGCCTTTGACGTCCTTTGTTGGTCGAGCGGCGTGGCGCGCAGGCCTTCTTCCAATGAGGTCTAAGGAGGACTGTCACGGCCCGGCTCAGGAGACTTCACGAGTGGACTTTGATCTTTCGGCGGAGCGGCGGCTTCTCAACGTGCCATTGAGAGGCTGATGCTCGAAAGTTGCGGTTTCGATCATCGCCAAACGTACCAGGCCGAGAAGGCGGGCTTTAGCGAGGCGATGTAGGCGCGCTATGCCGAACTTGGGCTTCTGGCTCTGCCGTTTTCTGAGGTCCATGGTGGCTTCGGCGGCGGCGCGCTCGAGAGATGATGATCGTCATGGAGAACTTCGGCCGAGCGCTGTCCTTGAATCCCACTCCGCGACCGTCGTGATGGCTGGAGGCATCCTGTGCCATGGCGCGAGCGGAACGCAAAAGCCAGGACTGATCCCGGCGGTTGCGGAAGGGCGGACAAAACTTGCTTTCGCATACGCTGAGCCGCATTCGCGTTATTTCAAGCGGGTCACGTCGTTCGGAAATGCCGACCACCTCCGGCGGTTCGCATCGCTCGGAGGACTGACTGGTGACCAAGAGAATGGAACACAAAGCGAGGTGGTGTGGCATGGCTGAAGTCGTGAAGCTCGAACGTCATGATGAGATCGCCACTATCACGGTCGACTACCCTCCCAGCCGGCATCGCTCCTCAAGCGGTTAGTCGTGGAAGGCAAGGTCTTCGCCTCACTCGCGTAGTGAGGCTCAGGAGCGCGGATGGCGATCCGGCTATATCGCCAATCACTGGAAGAAAGGATGGCAATGCGATGGCCCGCGATGAATAAGCCTACATAGTTGGTGCTTACGAACATCCGACGCGAAAAGCGCCTGACAAATCGGTCGTTCAACTTCATGCCGAGTGCGCCGCTGGCGCGTTAGCCGACGCCGGTCTGACCAAAGACGACGTCGATGGCTACTTTTCGGCAGGCGATGAACCAGGCTTTCGTCCGGTCTCAATGGTCGACTTCTTGAACCTCAAGGTACGGCATTGCGACTTCACCGACATTGGCGGTTCAGCACCTTTGCAGCACATTGCCCACGCTGCACAAGCTATTGCGGCCGGCAAATGCAACGTCGCCTTGCTCACATTGGCAGGACGGCCCCGCAGCGCCCGGGTCGATTTCCATCCGGACGTCACTCAGCCGGACTTGTTGTGGGAACGGCCGCTTCGGCAAAGCCTACTGGATATCTACGCCATGTGCGCCCGCCGTCACATGCATGAATATGGGACCACCAACGAGCAGTTGGCGTGGATCAAGGTGGCTGCTTCTCACCATGCACAGCACAATCCACACGCTATGCTCCGTAAAGTGGTTACCACCGAAGAGGTCCTGGCGTCTCCCATGGTCTCGGATCCCCTGCACCGGCTTGACTGCTGTGTCATCTCGGACGGCGGCGGACCCGTTGTGGTGACACGCCCAGAGATCGCCAAGAGCCTCAAGCGGCCGCGGGTAAAGATGATCGGGGCGGGCGAGAGCATCCAGGGACAGTCGGCAGGCGCGGTCGAGCTTACTGCTTCGGCAGCAAGGCAGTCGGGTGCCATCGCATTTGCCGAGGCCGGAGTAAAGCCAAGCGATATCCGATACGCTTCGATTTACGATAGCTTCACCATCACCGTCCTCATTGCGTTGGAGGATCTCGGGTTCTGCGAAAAGGGACAGGGCGGCCGGTTTGTTGCCGACGGAAACCTAATCTCCGGTGTTGGCCGGCTACCCTTCAACACAGATGGCGGCGGTCTGTGCAGCAACCATCCAGCGATGCGGGGCGGAATCACCAAGGTGATCGAGGCCGTCCGCCAGTTGCGAGGCGAGGCCCATCCCGCCGGCCAGGTCAAGAATTGCGCGCTGGCGCTAGCCCATGGCACGGGGTGGCTGATGGGGACACGCCACAGCAGCGCCACCCTCATCCTGGAACGGGAGTAGTCCAATGAACGGCACAGACTTCATCGCACACAGTCCAGAGACAAAACCGTTCTGGGATGCAGCTGCTCGTGGCCGTTTCGTACTGCCGCGATGCCGGCAGTGCGACAGAACCCATTGGTATCCACGAGGAATCTGCCCGCATTGTCTGTCGACGGCACTCGATTGGCAGGAGTCTACAGGCGAAGGCGAAATTCACTCGTTCTCTGTAAACCGCATGCGGGACCAGCCTTACGTGCTAGCCTATGTAGCGCTCACCGAGGGGCCGATCATGTTGACGAACGTGATAGATGCAGATCCCGCGACGCTGTCGATCGGCACGAAGGTCAAGGTGGTATTCAAGCCAGCGGCTGCGCAAGCCCCCGTTCCGCTCTTCGCCGTGCGTTAGTTATCGGATGGGTCGGACTTGCTTGGCTTGGACCCGACCACCAGCCTGGCCTGTGCCGGGAAGTCACTCAGGTCGGAAACGGAACGGAGGTGCGACCGCAGCGGCCTCGTGTATGTGTATCCCTTGGTCATGCGCGTCCGCACCTCAAGGAAAAGATAAGGTCAGCTCATCAATCGGTTCCGATACGAAAAAGACATCTAAATTTGAGCCAGCCGTTGAGATGCCCACGCGAGACCACCTTAATAGGCCGCGGGAACTCGCAAACCGTAGGCACCTGCAAGGTCCTCTCAGCCAGACGAGCTTTCTCTGGTCATTCCACTCGGACCGCTCAGGCTTTGAGGCCGGAACGTAAGCCGCGTCCTCACAGCAATTCACAAACCCGCGACCAGCGTCGTAGGGAGACTGAGTGGAGCTTCCTCATAATGAGTAGGCGTCGGCGGATCAGCAAGCGGTGACTATCGCGCACCATCTTCGACCGCGCAGGAAGCATGCAGCCGGTAGCACGGCCTGATTGCAGCGATATCCCCTCCGTAGCGAATGGTCGGGTGGCCGATTCAGCGCGGCACTGCGCGTTTGAGCGTGCTGGCGGCGTGCGCTTTTCTTTCTGCGGCGAGCAACGTGAACGAGCTAACAGACTCCGCCCAGCTAGAAGTACGAACGCGCTCATGAATGAGGCGACGATCACCGAAACCAGCGAGCGGTCGCGCCTGCGTAGGTCGGAATATGCCGGCGTCACCAACTTACGTATTCTACAAAAGGTGGCGAAGAATTTCGACCATCTGAGGGGCCACATCGCTGAAAACCAGCGCTATGAGCGGCTATATACTTTGGCATCGAGCTACTCCGTCCCACGTCCACAATAGTCACAGCTCACATGTTCGCGGATTAAGGTCGCCCGGCGGTTATCTACTCGATGGTGCTGCGTACCCGACGTCTCAAAAAAGGTGAATGCCATGGATTTCCCACTGCCGAATTTTTCCATCGACCTAAAGGGACAGACCGCGCTCGTGACCGGAGCATCGTCAGGGCTTGGAGAGAGATTTGCCAGGACACTCGCGCGATGCGGGGCACGGGTGGCGTTGACGGCACGGCGGCTCGACAGACTCGAGAGCATCGCGACGGAGATTAACGTGGCTGGCGGCAACGCCATACCGCTGCAGCTCGATGTAACGGATGCCGATCAGCTGACTAAGGCTGTCGCGGAAGCAGAGCGCCAACTCGGTCCAGTGACAATCCTGGTCAACAATGCGGGTATTCCAGACGCGCAGCGCGCAACCAAGATGTCGATGGACCTGATTGATCGCTTGTTAGATACAAACGTGCGAGCGCCCTACGTGCTGTCTTGTGAGGTTGCGCGCCGATTGATCGCAGCAAAGCTTCCCGGCCGCATCGTCAACATCGCTTCGTCCTCGGCCTATTCTTATGGTGGCAACGGGGCTGCGCTCTATTCAATTAGCAAGGCCGCAGTGGTGCGCATGAGCGAAGCGCTCGCGGTCGAATGGGCGAAATTCAACATCAATGTCAACGCGATCGCGCCGGGTGCGTTTTCGTCTGAGATGATGGATGGCATGCTGCAACGCGTGGGCGACATCACGAAGGGATTTCCCCGGCGGCGCATCGGCAACCCGGCGCAACTCGACAGTACTTTGCTGTTCCTAGTCTCCCCGTCATCCGACTTCGTGACCGGCACCTGCGTACGCGTCGACGATGTTCAGGACGGCAGGTAGGGAAGCGCCTGCGCCAGGAGAACATTTCATTCTGATCGAAATACAGGAATGGACTTCGCCCAAACCCGATCAAAACTTGATTCCGACGGTGAGCTTCTGCGTCAATTCACAAAACCCGCCTGATCTGAACGCTGTATTGCAAAAAGTTGGCGATTTTCTTCTGCAGGGTTGGGCTAACTCTACCTTAGCTTCAGGGGGGTGGCAGCGGGCGAATGCTAGTGCAGGCAGCCCGGGTCGAGTGAAGGCGAGGTCGGACGGAAATGGCTGAAGACATGATCTCCTTGGGCGAGAAGTTGTATCGCCGCGCCCAAGCGACGCCTGACGCGCCAGCGGTTAGTTGTGGCGAGATCAGCCTCACGTGCAGGCAGTTGGAGGCGAGAGCGAACCGAATCGCACGCGCGCTGCAGAAGCTGGGCGTCAAGCTCGGCGACCTGGTCACCATCGGACTGCCCAACGGCGTCGACTTCATCGAGGCCTGCTGGGGCGCCTGGAAGCTGGGCGCGACGCCGCAACCGGTGTCCTTCCGGCTGCCGAGTGCCGAGCTGCAAGCCATCGTTGACCTAGCCGATCCGCCGGTGGTGATTGCGTCGCCGGGTATGGAGACTAGCCGACGACGCGTCACGGTGGGCGATCTGCTCGCGTTATCAGATGATGACCGACCGGTGGAGCCGCGCGTGGCCCCAGTGAAGAAGGCAGCGACCTCGGGCGGCTCGACAGGCAGGCCGAAGCTGATTCTCTCCGGCTTACCAGGTCTCACGTCGGCGGAGCCAACCAATGATCCGGGCGGCTGGCGCTTCCGCCCAAGCGAGACGGCTCTGATTCCTGCACCGCTCTACCATAACGGCGCCTTCGAATGCGCCTTGGATGCGTTAACTCAGGATGGCCATCTAGTGCTCATGCCGAGATTCGACGCGGAAGGCGTGCTCGCCGAGATCGAGCGGCGCAGGGCGAGCTGGATATATCTGGTTCCCACTATGATGAGCCGGATTTGGCGGCTGCCAGAAGAGGTGCGAGCCCGCTACGATGTCTCATCGCTCAAGACCCTCTGGCATTTGGCTGCGCCTTGTCCGCCTTGGCTCAAGGAGGCCTTCATTGGCTGGTTGGGACCTGAGGTGATCATGGAGCTCTATGGCGGCACCGAAAGCCAGGCGTGGACCACGATTACCGGGAGCGAGTGGCTCGATCACCGCGGTTCAGTCGGCCGCGTGGCGGGGGGTGAGATGAAGGTTTTCGATGCCGATGGAAAGGTGCTGCCGGTGGGTGCAGTGGGTGAGGTCTACATGCGCCGCGGGGAAGGCTCGCAGCCTTCTTACCAATACCGTGGCGCGACAGCCCGCGCTTTGGCTGACGGCTGGGAGAGCCTCGGAGACATCGGCTATTTCGACGCGGAGGGATACTTATACCTAGCTGACCGGCGGACCGACATGATCCTGGTCGGGGGTGCCAACGTCTATCCCGCCGAGGTCGAGGCGGCGATCGATGAGCACCCGCTGGCGTTGTCGAGTGCAGTGATCGGCCTGCCTCACGAGGACTTGGGGTCATCCGTTCACGCCATTGTTCAGGCTCGCCCGGGGCTAACCGCAGAGGTGCTGCTGGCGCATCTCGCCGAAAGGCTGGTGCCCTACAAGCGTCCCCGCACTATCGAATTTGTCGAAGAGCCCTTGCGTGACGAGGCGGGCAAGGTGCGCCGGACCCAGTTGCGCGACGACCGCATCGCCCGGATGAAGTCACCCGAGAGCCAAACGTAATCGATGCGGTCTGTAAACGCTGGAGCGGGCTATGAGCTGCTGCCGGTTTGATGGACACCGAGATTGGGTGTTTTATCAAGCCGGAGGTTGTCATGCAGAGACGGAAGTTCAGTCGAGAGTTCAAGGTCGAGGCGGTCAAGCTCGTCAGGGAACGCGGGGTGTCGGTGGCGCAAGCGGGCCGCGACCTGGGCGTCCACGAGAACGTGCTGCGCAAATGGGTGAAGGAGTTCGGCTCCGACCCTGCGCAGTCCTTCCCCGGCCACGGGCAGATGAAGCCTGAGCAATTGGAGATCGAGCGGCTGAGGCGCGAGGTCACCAAGCTGAAGGCGGAGCGGGACATCCTAAAAAAGGCCGCGGCCTACTTCGCGAAGGAAGCGACATGAAGTTCGTCTTCATTGCGAAGCACCGGAACATCTGGCCGGTGGCATGGCTATGCGAAGCAATGGGCGTATCCCGGTCGGGCTTCCATGCCTGGCTGAACCGATCGCCCAGCGCCAGATCCCGAAGCGACGAGACAGTAGGCCAGCAAGTCAAGGCAAGCTTCGTTGCCAGCGACCGGACTTACGGCGCACGGCGTGTCTGGAGAGACCTTTTGGCGGACGGCATCGACTGCGGTCTGCACCGGATCGAGCGGCTGATGCGCCAGCATGCCTTGCGGGCGAGGCCAAGGCGCCGACGCCTGCCGAAGGACGAAGGCGATCGCCAGATAGCGAACGTGCCGGCGAACCTTCTGGATCGTCAGTTTGTGGCCGAGCGGCCGAACCAGAAGTGGATCGCCGACTTTACCTACATCTGGACCGCGGAGGGCTGGCTCTATGTGGCGGCCGTGATCGACCTGTTCTCGCGCCGGGTGGTCGGCTGGTCGATGAGCGCCAGCATGACGGCCCAACTGGTTGCGGACGCCCTTCTGATGGCCGTCTGGCGGCGTGGCAAGCCGGATGCCCTGATGCATCACTCCGATCGTGGCAGCCAATACGTCAGCGAACAGTTCCAGCGCCTGATGGCGGACAGCGGCATTGTTTGCAGCATGAGCCGATCCGGGAACGTCTGGGACAACGCGGCGATGGAGAGCTTCTTCTCGTCGCTGAAGACCGAGCGCATCGAGCGCAAGACCTATCGCACAAGGAACGAGGCCAGGGCAGATGTGTTCGACTATATCGAGCGGTTCTACAACAGCGTCCGCCGTCATTCGACGATCGGGTACGTCAGTCCAGTTGAGTTCGAGCGCAAGGTGGGATTAGCTTAACCCGGTGTCCATCAAACCGGCAGCAGCTCACTATAGCGTTGACGCTGGCCTGCAGACGAAACTCGCAGCTTCACGAGAACCGCCGAAAGTTTCGGGGAACACTCAGGTTGTGTCCTTGTGCTGGCCGGAGCGGAGCCTTCTAGCATCGCATGGGGATCCAAGAACAGACAGGCGCTTTCCTTTCGGCGCCCCGGCATGATGTCAGTAGCTCGGCTCGCGCAACGTGCCCGTTATCAGAATGGACTAACCATGCTTCGGCAAGGCCGCGGCGCTAGTGATGCAAACATTTGAGGAGGATAGGATGGGATTGTTAGACGGCAAGGTGGCGATTATAACGGGCGCTGGCGGGGGGCTCGGTGAAGCCTACGCAAAGCTTTTCGCCAAAGAGGGGGCGGCGATCGTCGTCAACGACCTTGGCAGCACTGTGGACGGCTGCGGGACGAGTGCCGCTGCTGAAAAAGTGGTGGCCGAGATCAGAGCCGCCGGCGGCCGAGCCGTGGCTAATGGCGACGACGTCTCTACGCCGGCCGGCGGGGAGAATATTCTGCGCACCGCGATCGATGCTTTCGGCCAAATTGACATCTTGATCTGCAATGCAGGCATCTTGCGCGACCGGACATTTGCCAAGATCACGGAAGAGGACTGGGATCTCGTTTTCAAGGTTCATGTGAAAGGGACCTACTGCTGCACGTTACCGGTTTGGAAGTGGCTCAGGGACAACGGTCGGCCCGGCGTGATAATTATGACGTCCTCCACGTCCGGACTGTTCGGGAATTTCGGTCAAGCTAACTACGGAGCGGCCAAGGCCGGCATCTACGGCTTGATACGAGTTCTTTCCATCGAGGGACGCAAATATGGCATCCGCGTAATGGGCGTGGCACCAAACGCGGTCACTCGGATGTGGGCGGATATTCCAGGTGTGCGGGATGGAGAACCCGATCCAATCCTTCGTCCCGAGAACGTTGCTCCTGGCGTACTCTTCATGGCCTCCGAGTTGGCAGCCGACCATTCGGGCAAGGTCCTCACCGTATCGGGAGAAGAAATCGCGGAAGTTAAGATGCTGACGACGGAGGGTTTCCATCCCAAAGGACACTACACCGCGCAGGACGTGGCGGCACACGCGTCTTCGGTGTTCTTCCCGGAAGACCTGAAGCGGTTCCTCACGAAGCGTTGAGTAGATGGCGTTGGAAGAAGGCCGCAAGCAGGTCGCAAACGTCTACTGGCCTGGTTAGATCCCCCGCCCATCATCCTCCAACATGCCTGCAGCATCGAAGGCGCTCTTACATTTGCTTAGCCCAAGCGGTCGATGGCAACGCGTGGCGCTCTACTGATGATGAGCGCCTTCGCTCGGTCGCTTGCCGAAAAGCGCTCCGAAGAAAACTCCAATTCTTTTTGACCCCAAGTTCTAGAGGATCTTTCATGCCGATCTATTACCCTGACATCCTGGAGCAGAAGAACGCGCCGCGCACCTTTACCTATGGCCACAACGATGTGATGCTGTATGCGCTAGGGATCGGGATGGGGCGCGATCCTTTGCACGAGCGCGAACTGCCGTTCGTCTATGAGAAGGATATCAAGATCTTGCCGACCGCGGTGACGGTGCTGTCGTCGGGCAGTGTACAGAGCCCCGGGCCGGCGGCCAACCAGAAGCCGGGCCTCCGGATCAGCGACTTGGATTTCCTGATGTTGGTGCATGGTGAGCAGAAGATCGAACTGCACAAGCCGCTACCCTCATCCGGCACGTTTACGGCCACCCGCCGCACGATCGGCGCCTACGACAAGGGCAAGGATAAGGGCGCGGTCGTAGTCGAAGAGACCGTGTGGACTGACCAGAAGGGCGAGAAGGTCGCCACGCTCACCGACTCAACATTTTCACGTGGCGACGGCGGCTTCGGTGGGCCGTCGAAAGGCGCGCCCGAACCGCACCTTGTCCCCGCGCGCAAGCCGGACCTACAGGTGTCGCTCGATACCCGGCCGGACCAGGCGCTGCTTTATCGGTTGAACGGCGACCTCAATCCTTTGCACTCTGATCCCGATGTCGCCAAGCGGGCGGGGTTTCCGCGGCCGATCCTGCACGGCCTGTGCACATTCGGTATGACCTGCCGGGCGGTGCTGCAGGCCTACTGCGGTTACGATCCCACGAGGATCCTGAGCCACCAGGCACGCTTCTCGGCGCCCGTGTTCCCCGGCGACGTCATAACTATCGATCTCTGGCAAGACGGCGATGTGATCTCGTTCGAGGCGCGTGTGATCGATCGCGGCGCAACAGTAATCAAGAACGGAAAGACAGTGCTACGCGCCTAGCTAGCGCGCTCCCCCGGCTGAGCCGGGAGCGGCCCCAATGCCTCCGTGGAGCGGGATGCGAGTGTCAGGAGACTAACGCCTGTCACCAACTGCCGTGATTACTGCTGGATGACCCAGCTGATCGACCTTCTGTTGGCGCTAATGCCGTACAGTTCGGCAGCCGTTCGAGCAGCGAGGTCTCCGCTTATAGGATTGAAATTCGCAAGAAACCGAAACGCACGGCTCTCGCCCTTTTACCAGCAATTTAATTGACCTCGCACAAAGAGACGCAAAAGCGGCTTCAGGCGCGAGCATAACGACGTCGTCTTTGCAACGACCGCGCCCTTTCAGTTCGCTCCGCGGCGAAGGCTCATACCAGACGAGTTCCTGACCTTCAGTGCATCGCAGGCGCCTAGTTGCGGAGCCCCGTCGTGATTGCGGGAGTTCTACGAACTCCGGCCTGGTTTTTATCTACGCTCCCCCTGGCTTCCGTGACCGCCATGGACGGTAAATCGGTGCTTCCTGGCTTGTTCAGCCGCCCACGCATACCTACTCGAGATCGGCATCAGCGTAGGAAACGCATACGATGATACGCGACGCCTTCCAGACGCGAGAAGTGTCGACATCGGCGGTCGTGCATATAACCGGACGGAACTTCACACCTAGCCGCTGGCACTTGCACCGAGATCGATTGTAATGCACTCGCCATTGATTCCGGAGGCACTAGAGCTCGTAAGAAAGCCAATGGTTGCTGCAACCTCACGCACGTCAACGAAGCGATTACCAGGTTGCGACGCACGGAGGGCCGCTATGACCTCGTCTGTGCTCATGCCGCGGTGTTTCGCCTGAGCCTCGAGCTGACTACGCATCAGCGCAGTATCCATCCAGCCTGGCGCGACAGCGTTGACAGTCAGACCGTGTGCAGCGCCTTCAAGTGCGGCGGTACGGACCAAGCCAAGAACTCCGTGTTTGGCGGCACAGTATGCAACCTTCTGCCGTGCACCCCCGTAGCTAGCGACAGATGCCGTAACCACAACCCGACCACCCGGGGCCCTCGTTAGAGCCGGCCATGCCGCCTTCAGTGCGTGGAATGGCCCGTCCAGCATAAGAGCATTAAGACGGTCCCATTCGGCTTCGGGAAACTGATCGAAGGGGGCCATAAACTGCAGCCCAGCATTCAAGACCAGGATGTCGAGACGCCCAGCGATCTTGAGCACATCGGCGACCATGTGCCTGTTTCCGCTCGCAGTCGCAAGGTCTGCGTGGAAGACACCTTCCCCAACAATGTCCACCCCATGCACGTCCGCTCCGCGTTCGGATAGCTCAGCCACGATGGCCTTCCCAAGCCCGCCCATTGCTCCAGTTACGAGCGCGACTCGGCCCTCGAGCGACCACGCACGCGCGTGGGATCGCTGCTTGTGGCCTTCATCTGCGGACGCGGGCATCTTTTCTCTCCTAGCTATTGGCGGTCAAACGGAGCGATCATTTCTCAGCAGAACTCTCGTGCTCGGCATTCTCCGCCGCGACCGCTCATGCTTGCCGCCGGATAAGCAGCCGAAGCTCCCGCTACAGCTTGCGAAATGATCGGGAAATCAAAAGAAAGATCACCGAACAAGAGCGGCCAACTGCGAAAAAGGATTGAAATCAAGCATTCGGAGAGCATGAGATTTGCTTTTACAAAGCATATGCTGCCGCTCGTGCTGAATTTCCTCGAAAAAGAGCTTGCCCAGAACAAGTTGTGCGCTAACTCGTAGAATTGCGGAGCTTCTCTGCGATCGCGCAAGGCGATTGCGTCATTCAAACCAAACGGGTCGACAAACCCTCTTCGAGGCGGGCGTATTTCTGCAGAATGTCAACTATCCGTTCTTGCTCGATTACTTGTGCTGCCTCTGTTGGAGCATGAAGCTGTAATAGGCTTCATTGAGATTTTATACGGCTGGCCGCAGCCCTGTCCCGAAAATCAAAGACACCGCAAACTTGAAAAGAGGCGCCGTAAAACCGATGAAACTATCGTCCTACTGCCCGGCAGCACGCATTGATGTCGAATGCGACGGTTCAGCGTTGCCTTAGAGCCGATTGGCAACTTCGCTCTTTCTGACGATCGCCTGTTGGATGCTGACCGGGCAAGCCAGGCGATCACCTTCGTAGCTTTTGTCGGTCCTGCTTGGTCCCTTGCAGCATGTTCGCCGCTACAGGGACTCATAGATGGGCTCGGCGTCGGACGGATTACCCTACAGCACACCTATACTTAGTTTTTGAGAGGCCAATCGGCTATTCTTGGCGATCGAGGCCAGTCGCTTATTAAGATACTCAAGAGACGCCTCATCTAGCCCGGCGAACATCGTCAAATTGAGAGCCTGCCTCTTGTTTGACAGGCTCGCAATTTCCGCCCGCGCCTTTTCGGTTAGTGAGATCTGCAGGTATCTTGCGTCGTCTGGGGACGTTACGCGGGATAAGAGGCCATTTTCTTCGAGCTTCTTCGTTTGGTTCGTGACGAAGGCGGGGTGGATCCGAAGCTTATTTGCCACCGCAATCCCGGAAACCCCGCGGCCTTCATCGATTTCGTCGATAGCCATCATAATCAACCATTGCGGCTCGCTTATTCCCATCATCTCGGCCCACCCCTTGTGTATTTCTTCGAGCTGCGAGTGGATCTCGACGATGTTCCAGATGAAGTCCGTGACGGCTTTATCCAGTTGATCTTTTTCGCCCATTTTTTGTCTTTCCGCCACATATGGGTGCCCCCGAAAGGCACGCTCTTGATCAATAGCGAGAATCCGTCCTGCCGTCTCGATACGAAATGACGCGACATAGCGGTCATGCAGAAAATTAATTGACAAAAACAATCTATATGCGCTATTACAGCGGCAGACCATGAGGCCCTTTGGCTAACGATCATGTGAAATCTCCAAGGAGAACCTCCGGGATGCCCCCTGGGGGTTCTTTTTTGCCTTTGCGGTCTATTTGGTCTCCTTCCGGCGTCAGTTGTGTTGCTCGATTGCAACGCGCCGTCGCGAAACAACGGCGTTCTGTATTAATTAATTGAAGCAATTGTTTTTGCAAGCTATACGACGATAGACGGAGAGGGGGCGCCTCGAAGTCGTTCCGTCAAGGCCAGCCCACTGGGGTGAGGCTAGTAGCGGCGGATCTGGACGACGGAAACGATATTTCAACTTGGAGCTTCATCGATGAAACTGACAAAGGGTCTCATCCTCGGTTCTGCGGCAATGTTCGCGGGCGCCGGGGCGCAGGCAGCCGATCTTCCCATCAAGGCGAAGGCGATCGAATATGTGAAAATTTGCTCGCTGTATGGTGCGGGATTCTACTATATCCCTGGAACCGACACGTGCATCAGGCTGGGTGGCTATCTGCGTGCCGACACCATGCTGGCAACGAACGCCGATTTTGATGCAGCAAGCAGTGGTGTGGGTGGCGCGCGTAACCGCCTAAGCAACTACTTGCAAACCCAGACTCGTCAAGATCTGCAAATCGATACGCGCACCGCGACCGAATACGGCATGGTCCGCACGTTCGCTGAGTTGGCCTTCACGTGGAGAACCGGTACTTATGGCGGGACTGGCACGACGGGCGTAAACGGCTCGACAGCCTACACTACATCGCTCACGTCTCAGGTCGCTGGTGGCTCACTCGGTATCTACTACGCCTTCATTCAGTTCGGCGGATTTACATTCGGCAAAGCCGAATCGCAGTTCAGAACGCCATGGGGCGAATATCCGGCGAACAGCTTCGAGTTGCCGGGTAGCGCGGGCTGGGACCCTGTAAATCAGATCTCGTATACCGCAGACTTTGGTCAGGGCATCACGGCTTCGTTCTCGGCCCAGGACCAGGTCCCGAACTATCAAAGCAATGTCTGGAATGTGAGCGGCGCAACAGCTGCAGGTCTTGCGACCGGCACCTACGGAGCTAACGACATCGGCGGTTCGCGAGCTCCAGATCTCGTCGCGCGGGTTCGCGTCGATCAGGCTTGGGGTCTTTTCCAGGCGTCGATCGCTGCCCATGACAACCATGCCGCTTACTACGGCGCCGACGAGACAACCGGCCATCCCGGAGACAAGTGGGGCTGGGCTGGACAGTTGGCATTGTCGATCAAGAACTTGCCGACCGGCGCGGGTGACACGATCAACCTGACGGCTGTCTATACAAATGGTGCAAGTCGCTACAACTTTCACGACTATATGGGGAACGCCTTCGCGATCTACGGAGGTGCGAGCGCCGCGGGTGCCTATCAAAGCCTCGGTCTCGCCGGTGTTTCTGACTCTGTGTTCGTCACGGGTGCCGGGCAGCAGCTGACCACCACCTATGGTTTCAACGGCGGCTACACGCACAATTGGAACCCATACTGGAATTCCTCCGTTTTTGGCGCGTGGGCAGCTGTACGATATAACAACACGGCCAAGGGCTATATCTGCGGGGCCTTCGTCACGACCCTCGCGCTCTCGACCGGCGGCGCCGGATGCAATCCCGACTTCAACTACGCAGTTGTTGGTACGAAGACGTCCTGGACCCCGGTCAAGGGTCTCTCGTTCACGGGCGAGCTTGCGTACATGATGCTCGATCAGAAGTATGCAGGCGGAAGCACTGTGACCCTTCCGTTGCAGGCGGGTATCGCCAAACCCGCTGCTGCCTATGAGCTCAAAGACCAAGGCAGCCTTCAGTTGCTGCTCCGCGCTCAACGCAACTTCTGACGCTCTGTAAATGTAACGGAAGGAGGAAGATAAAGGCTCTTTCGATCTAGGTTTAACCTCCAAGAAGGCCTCCGGCATGCCCGCCGGGGGCCTTTCTGATTATTTTCTTCTCGTTTCACTTGCTCGCTGTTGTCCATCATTGCCGACGATTTCCAGTCGGCAGGCGTAGCTTTGCTCCGCAACACCACGCGTTGACGTACGCGGTCGTCGATGGCGAAAACACCTGCTCGCCCCCAAGCGCTTGTCCAGGCGGCTTTTGCAGACTCGGACTCTCCGCGGCTCAGAAATGTCGAAAGAAGCTGCTGAAGAGGCAGGCTTGAAAGTATCTGCTAGCCGTCTCTACGGGCTGCGGCCTAAGGCGAGCGCATCACATTTCCTGACGTTCGCGATTTCTTCAAGATGCTCTTCCCTCGCGGCCGGCTTGCCCGCAGCGAGGTCGAAACGCGCTAGGTAGGATTTTTCTCGAGAGGCCATTTGCCGGCAGCTATCGCGCGGCGGCGCGATTGAGAACGTGTGGCTGCGTTCATCCTCGCAAGCGACAAAACCGGTCTGCCCTCTTTGACTGAGCCCATGCTCGCGTCGCGCGGCTTTGTCTAGTGAGCCTCTGAGTTTACCGGAACGAGCTCTCGACCGTACGGCGCACGCGCACCTTGCCTGGTCCTTCGTGGAACTCTATTATGACGCGGCCTTCCAGTGCTCGCTCGACCTGAGTAGGGCGGTTGCGCTGACGCAGGTAGTCGTGCCATGTGTGGAAGTGATAGCGCTCGATCCACAGGTCTGGATCCGCCATGTCTCGCGCGATCGACCAACCGTGGGCGCCATTACGCTGCCGGACCAGCTGAAGCTCCTGCATGGCTTCCCGAAACCCACGCGAGTTGCTCTGAAGCACGCGATATTCGATCTCGATCACAATAGGCCCCTCGCGCCCTGTGATCGGCACCCGTACCTCAGGATCCTCAAGGAGGCCTCCCTCTTCCGCACGGGCGCTCACGGGAGGCATTCGCAGCCGGAGGCCAACAAGTGGCGATGCCAGCATCAGCGCGGCTGCGATCAGGAGGGCTGTTTGAACACCGGCGATGTCCGTTAAATGGCCCCAACCCCAGCTGCCGAGCGCGAGGCCACCGGATGCGGCCGCCTGATAGGCAGCGAGAGATCGCGCTGCGACCCATCGTGGCGCCGAAAGTTGTACGCCAATATTCAATAGCGTCCAGGATAGCGTCCAGCCAGCGCCAGCCACAACCAATCCCAGTGCAGCAATCACCGGATTGTGGCTGAGTGCCATAACCGCAATACCCGTCGCCATCGAGACCGCGCAGGATCGCATGGCTGCCTCACTGCTCAAGTGCTTGCGCACCAGCGCGATATTTGACGCTCCGATAACAGCACCCAACCCAAAGGCTCCTAGCATCAGACCGTATGTTGGTGCACTGCCCAGTAACAGATCGCGTGCCACCAGCGGCAAGAGCGCTAGAATTACTCCACTGATCAAGCCCACGATGACCGTGCGGACCAACACGATCGTGATGGAGGGCGAATTGGCGATGTACCGCACGCCTAAAACAATGGCATGGCCGAGCCGTTCCGGCGGCAAGCGCGACCGTTCGGCCACGCGCTTCCATAAATAGAGAGCGGCGATCAGCGGCAGAAAGGACACCGCATTGAGCGCGAACGCTGCAACGGTCCCTGCAGTCGCCACAATGATGCCCCCGATCGCCGGGCCTACGCTTCGCGCGATGTTGTAGCTGATTCCATTAAGCGCGACGGCGGCCGGCAGAGCTTGCTCGGGCACCTGTTCGCTGACCGCCGCTTGCCACGCGGGCCCCAACATCGCGGTGCCACAGCCCGCTGCAAAGCAGAGCGCGAGCAAGAGGTCCGGTGTGAGCAGCCCCAGCGAAGCGAGCACCGTCAACGTGGTCGTTGCAGACAAGGCAATACCGAGTGAAATCAATGCCACGATGCGTCGATCATGCAGATCCGCTATCGCACCCGCCGGAATTGCGATCAGCATCACTGGCAATCCGAGGGCAGTTTGGACGAGCGCTACCTTGTCCGCCGATGATGACATTTCGGTCATCGCCCACGCCACGCCGACCCCTTGCACCAGACTATCTAGATTTGAGACCAGACTCGCAATCCAGATGCGCCGGAAGGTGCGGTGGCGCAAGGGCGCGGTAATGTGATCTGCCCTTGCTGCGTCGAGGGGGGTCGCAAGATCTAGCGCGCTCGGCTCAGCGCACTCCATCTTTCGCGGTTCTATCGGATCAACCGGCGCCGGGCCGGGACGATTCAATGACCGAAGCGAAGGATCTGAACACACGAAGCCATCTGCCTTCTGGGGGTCCCCGTTCGAGGCCCGACCGATTCTAACATCATCATCGATGCTACCGGTTACCCGCAGCAGAATTTCACTGACGAGGGGCTTCCTGGCGCCGGATTGCTGCGCGCTTCGCAGCGATGCTACGAGCTGAACGAACTCATTCGGCGCACCGTTTTTTTGAGCGACGTCGTCTCGCGCTTTGCGTGGTGGTCCCTGAACCGCACAAATGCCGCCAGATCCGAGCGCAACAGAAAGCAGCGTCCTTCTTTGCCTCCGGAATTGTTCATGGGCGTATTCAAGCGGGGCACGGCTAGCAGTCTCGTGGAGATCGAGTAGTCCCGCGCTGCGCGATCCGGAAACCCTGGATACTCTGCGGTAAGTATCGGGCCGACCGTTTTACACAACGAATGGATCGCGGAGCAGATGCCGGCAATTCATGACCCTCCAATCGGCTTTGGCGAGAGCCAAAAGGGCTGATTGCGGCGCGCACCAGTGGCAACAGCACCTAGAGCACGACTGCCAGGATCACGTCGTGCCTTTCGCATCGATCAACGCGCGCAAGCCGGAGCTTTGCGTTATTGCCCGGCGAGTGGAATCTCATCAAATATTCTTCAAAAGGAGCTGCGAGAACGCAGATCTCAAGCATAAAGCGCAAATCAATGCAGTTACTCATCTTGGATTTTTCTTAAGATGCGTCAGTTTTACGCCCGCGTTCGACGGGCTAGCGGGGAAGGAAATCGTCATGGGCAATGAGCGTCCAGCGCCTCAAGGGAGGCCGCAGAGCGTAGCGGTTGCCGACGAGCAATTTGAGTTTAATCGCTGGGGCATTTTGCGGGCTGCCGCTGCAGCTATGGCTATTACGGCAGTCTCGCGATCCAAGATTGCTTCAGCCGAAGGCTCGAGCATTTGCCGTCTGATCTGGCTCCGCTGCTAAGCATCAATCGAGAGAATGCCCTGAAGGTGGTGTATGAGGACTCCGCATGGTTCGCCGCCAAGCACTCTGACGGCAAGACGAATCTAGAGCGCATCGTGGAGCGATGGCTGGCATGGCGGATGCGGTGATCTTGCCGACAGACAACGTTACGTCGAGGCCTCGGCAGCTTCGCATTAGGCTGGGCCTCGCGTGGGCTTGGCTCTTGCCGCCCGGGAGCATTTTCCTTGCGGTACTTTTTGTCGTGCTGCTCCCATGGCTCTCCTGATGTTTCGCTTGGGATGCCAAAGTGAGCGTACGTAAGTTTCGATACAATTCTACCAACAGCGCTACCGCGCATGACGGAGACAGACATGGATGACGCAAGTCCTTTGGATCGACTCGAGCAGATCCATCAGCAGACAGTGTTCGTTGACATGCACGCCCATCCGAGCGGCATCTGCTGGCCCAACGTGCCGCGCATCGGGTCTGATGAGCTCGATCGATATCGCCACGGCTTCATCGACGTTGTCGTCTGCAACCTCCTCGGCGACGCGACATACAGCTACGTGAAGCGCGACGGGACGTACGGACCCGGCAAGTACCGCCCCAGCCCGGGGGAGCCCTTCGCGTTCGACCTCGATCGCTTCTCGGCGATCCTGAAGACCATCGAGGACGGCGAGGCGGTGCCGGCGGACAGCCCGGCGGCTGTGCGAGCCGCCAAGCGCGAGGGAAAGCTCGCGCTGATGCCGGCTCTCGAAGGGGCGGACAGTCTGGAAGGTCTCATCGACAACCTTCACGAGCTCCACCGGCGGGGCTTGCGGCTCCTCCAGCTGGTCCATATGCGTGCGAACGAAGTCGGGCACGTCCAGACATTTCCTTACTCACCTGGGGGCCTGACGCCTTTTGGGCGTGAGGTCGTTCGCGAGTGCAATAAGCTTGGGATCGTCATCGACCTGGCGCATGCCAACACCGAGACCATCATGGACACCCTCGCGCTCTCTTCGCGCCCCGTGATCTGCAGCCACACCGGCGTTCAGAGCCTCTACAA